>CAIVLG010000001.1 GCA_903906695.1 uncultured beta proteobacterium
ACCTTGAGTCCGGCCTTTTCAACCTTGGTCCACGACGCGCCTGCCTTGCGCAATCCGACAACAACTTTGACACCGCTGTCGTTCAAATTTTGCGCGTGGGCGTGACCCTGGCTACCATAGCCGATGATGGCGACTGTCTTGCCTTTGATCAGGCTCAGATCACAATCCTTGTCGTAATAAACCTTCATTTTTTTCTCCGTTGTAAAAAATCAAACTCTGAGGATGCGTTCACCGCGGCCAATCCCGCTGGGCCCGGTACGCACGGTCTCCAAGATGGCACCGCGCTCGATGGACTGCAGGAAGGCGTCATTCTTTTCCTGGTTTCCAGTCAACTCAATGGTGTAACTTTTCTCGGTCACGTCAATCACGCGGCCCCGAAAAATGTCAGCCATGCGTTTCATTTCTTCGCGTTCCTTGCCAACCGCCCGCACCTTGACCATCATCAGTTCGCGCTCGGTGTAGGCACCCTCGGTCAGATCAACCACCTTCACCACTTCGATCAGCCGATTCAGGTGCTTGGTAATCTGTTCAATGACTTCATCAGACCCTGTGGTCTGGATCGTCATGCGCGACAAACTCGAATCCTCGGTTGGCGCTACGGTCAGCGACTCAATGTTATAGCCGCGCGCCGAGAACAACCCAACCACGCGTGACAAAGCACCTGGCTCGTTTTCGAGCAATACTGCGATGATATGTTTCATGAAATAGGACTCCTCTTTTCGTTGCCCTCCTCCCGTGGCGGTAACCACCGGACTTGGCTAACAATAGATTGATCAAAGTTGATTAAAGGTCTTCCGAGCCCAGCAACATTTCTGTGATGCCATTGCCGGCCTTCACCATCGGGAACACATTTTCGGTCGGGTCGGTTCGAAAATCCATGAAGACCGTGCGGTCCTTCAGTTTGCGCGCTTCGTGCAGGGCAGGCTCTACGTCCTGTGAGCGCTCAATCAGCATACCAACATGACCATAGGCTTCGGCGAGCTTGACAAAATTGGGCAGTGCGTCCATGTAGCTGTGGCTGTAACGACCTTCGTATTCCACTTCCTGCCACTGGCGCACCATACCGAGGTAGCGGTTATTCAGTGAGACGATCTTGATCGGCGTGTTGTACTGCAGACAGGTCGATAGTTCCTGAATGCACATCTGCACCGAACCGTCACCGGTGATGCAGAACACTTCGCTGTCCGGCCTTGCCATCTTGATGCCCATGGCGTAGGGAATGCCAACACCCATGGTCCCCAATCCACCCGAATTGATCCAGCGCCGCGGCTCATCAAAGCGATAGTACTGTGCCGCCCACATCTGATGCTGCCCCACATCGGATGTGATGTAGGCATCCGCATTCTTGGTCATGTTCCAGATTGTTTCAATCACGTGCTGCGGCTTGATGACGCCGTTCTTGCCATGATCGTATTTGAGGCAGTCGCGCTTGCGCCAGGTCTCTATCGAGTCCCACCAGCTTGTCAGTGCCTGAAGATCGGGTTTGAGCACCCCTTCTCTGATCATCATGATCATCTCCGACAGCACTTCCTTGACATCCCCCACGATCGGGATATCCACCTTGACGCGCTTGGATATGCTCGAAGGATCGATATCGATGTGAATGATCTTGCGCTCGTTCTGGGCAAAGTGCTTGGGGTTTCCAATCACGCGGTCGTCAAAACGGGCCCCCACCGCCAACAGGACATCGCAATGCTGCATGGCATTGTTGGCTTCAACAGTTCCATGCATGCCCAGCATCCCAAGAAACTTGCGGTCACTTGCCGGATAGGCACCCAGGCCCATCAAAGTGTTGGTGCAGGGATACCCCAGCATATCGACCAGTGTGCGCAGCTCAGCCGACGCATTGCTCAAAATCACGCCGCCGCCGGTGTAGATGTAAGGGCGTTTGGCCGCCAACAGAAGTTGCAGTGCCTTGCGTATTTGCCCCCCGTGACCCTTGCGAACCGGATTGTAGGAACGCATTTCCAGGGACGAGGGGTAACCTGAATAGTGCACTTTCCTGAACGAAACATCTTTCGGGATGTCGACGACGACCGGCCCGGGTCGGCCGCTGCGCGCGATGTGGAAAGCCTTCTTCATGGTTTCGGCCAGCTCACGGGTATCCTTGACCAAAAAGTTGTGCTTGACGACCGGGCGTGTGATGCCAACGGCGTCACACTCCTGGAAAGCGTCCATCCCGATCGCGTGAGTCGGAACCTGCCCGGTCACGATCACCATCGGAATGCTGTCCATATAGGCGGTGGCGATCCCGGTCACCGCGTTCGTCACGCCCGGCCCTGACGTGACCAGCGCAACGCCAACATCTCCGGTCGCACGCGCGTAGCCGTCAGCAGCATGAACCGCCGCCTGCTCATGGCGCACCAAAATATGCCGAATCGTGTCCTGTTTGTAGAAAGCATCGTAGATATGGAGCACGGCGCCACCGGGATAGCCCCAGATGTACCTGACGCCTTCAGCTTGCAGGGCCCTGACCAGAATTTCGGCGCCCCGCAGTTCCTGCTCAGCCGACGCCGCGACGGCAGTGGCCTTGCTGCCAGTCGGTGCCGATACCGCTGAAGTGATTTCTGCTCTTGATATTTTCATGATCAACCTTTGCGAATTTCTCTGACGAAAAACCTTGGGTGCCCCTTCGCAAACACTCGTGATGCCGCGTCGAAACTTGAAGCCAAAGTCATAAGCGCAGTGATTCTTGCGCCGGACCATGACCCGTTTGCCTTTTGATTTGCAGACCGCATTATGGCACCGGTCTGAACTCAAGACCGTCAAGGCTGCTAGGGAGTTCACAAGCCAATGCCATAATCTGTACCGCCCTAACCACCACTGGCCCCGCGGCGGATCGGCTCAGAACTGGCCCAACTTATCATCCACTGAAGACAACTCCCGCTTGGCTACAGAACAAGAACTCTCCGACTTCTTGAAAAGCGTGGAAAGACGCGCTTTCAAGCGATCGGTGTACCACGTGCGCAACGAGGAGTCGGCGCTGGACATCGTGCAGGACAGCATGATGAAGTTGGCTGAGCACTATGGCGACAAACCGGCGGCAGAATTGCCTTTGCTGTTCCAGCGAATTCTGTCGAACTGCACGCTGGATTGGTTTCGACGGCAGAAAACCAGAAACGCGCTGTTTTCAAACCTCAGTGACTTCGAATCGGACACAGATGACGGCGAATTCGACCTTCTGGGAACTCTGAACGTACAAATTGAATCAGAGCAAGCAGAAAGCCCTGAGACTTCAACTCAACGGGCACAAACCTTGCATGCAATCGAAAGCGAGATTCAGGAACTCCCTGCGCGTCAACGAGAAGCTTTCCTCATGCGTTACTGGGAGGAACTGGACGTGGCAGAGACTGCCGCAGCCATGGGTTGTTCTGAGGGAAGCGTGAAGACGCACTGCTCTCGGGCGGTCCAGGCCCTTGGCAAAGCCTTGCGGGCGAAGGGAATAACAGCATGACACATTCATATCTTTATCATCAACTTGCCCAAGACCGTTTTGGACTTAGGGTGGCGGCGCGTCTTGCCGACGCGTCCGAGGACCTGCCCCGCGACATTACGGAACGTTTGCGCGTCGCCAGGATGCAGGCGTTGGACAGGAGAAAAATGGTTGCACGCACCGCAAGCCGTTTGGTGCTATCCGGTGGTGCCGCAACCATGGACCACGACAGCCCGGATTGGGGGGATCGTATTGCTGCGATCATTCCCTTGCTCATCCTGGTTCTGGGCCTGATCGTGATCAACGTCATTCAAAATGACCGACGTGCTAACGAAATTGCGGAAATTGACGCTGCCCTGCTGACTGACGACCTGCCACCGGCGGCCTATACAGACCCTGGCTTTACACAATTTCTCAAGAGCCTGTCCGGACGCGATTGACAGTTTTGACTTGCCCGTGTTCATGCACGCCGCCAATCAATATCCACAGCCATCGACGACCAACCGCCACGGTCGGGGTAGGGCTTTCTTTTTGTTGGCGTTGCTCAGTCTCGCGCTGGCGCGAGCCTCGGCGCAAACCGGAGTCCAGACACCGCTGTCAGTGCCGTCTGCGGCAAAACCAGCCAGTTCGGGCTCGGCCACCAGAACCGCAAAAACTGCACCAGCAACGTCGTCCAAGCCGACCTGGCAAGACCTGACGCCGGTGCAGCAAATCTCGCTCAAGCCGCTGGCTGCAAACTGGAATTCCCTGGGAGAATCACAAAAACGAAAGTGGCTGGCGGTCGCCGTCAACTATCCCGCCATGACTGAGCGAGAACAGGAAAGGCTGCACAGCCGGATGACCGAATGGGTCTCGCTCAGCCAGCAACAAAGGGCGCAGGCGAGATTGAATTTCGCGCGCTCAAAACAACTGACACCGAGCGAAAAAGCGGCCACCTGGAAAGCGTATCAGGAACTCAGTCCCGAAGAAAAACAGAAACTTGCAGCTTCTGCCACACCCAAGCCTGCGGGCGCGGCGGCCGCAGCGAAACCTGTTCCGCCGCAAAAACTGGCGGTCGTACCGGCGACTAGACAAACTGCCAAAACACCGAGAATTGCGGCCTCAACCCCAGCTCTCAATCACACTTCCTTGCTGCCAAAAACCCAGCCTGAGCTTGGGTCTGCACCGACCACGAAGAACTGAACGGCGCCGCTGTTGCCCCAATGAAGCGCATCATCAAGATTCCCGGTCTGGCGCGCCGCATGGCATGCTGGCTATACGAGGGCTTGTTGATGTCGGCCGTGGTCTTTATCGCCGGTTATCTGTTTGGCACCCTGAGTCAAACTCGCAATGCCATGGACAACCGTCACGCACTGCAGGCCTTTCTTTTTGTCATCTTTGGCATCTATTTCGTCTGGTTCTGGTCCAGGGGACAAACTCTCGCCATGAAGACCTGGCACATCACAGTGCTCGATCAATCCGGCGAACCCATCACCCAGGCCCGCGCCCTGCTTCGCTACCTGCTCTGCTGGCTGTGGTTTCTGCCGCCATTGGCGCTGGTAACGCCCTTCAAACTCTCTGGCCTTGAATCTGTCGTGAGCGTGCTCGGCTGGGTCGCCCTATGGGCGCTTCTAAGCTACCTGCACCCACAACAGCAGTTTTGGCACGATGCGCTGGCGGGCACGCAGCTGGTTTCGACGCCGACTTGAAACAAATTGAAAATAATGCATCCAGCCTTCACCGTATGCGTCTACTGCGGCTCCCGAGCCGGACTGAATTCCCGCTTCACCAGCGCAGCGCTGGAAGTCGGCAGCTGGATCGGGCAGCACGGGGGTCAGCTGGTTTATGGTGGTGGCAAGAGTGGCTTGATGGGCGTCGTCGCTGACGCCGCCTTGGCAGCGGGCGCTCGCGTTGTGGGCGTCATTCCAAAAGCGCTGGTGGAAAAAGAATTGGCGCATCGCGGCTGTTCCGAACTCCACATCGTGGACAGCATGCATGACCGCAAACGCATGATGGCCCAGCATGCCGACGCATTCCTGGCGCTACCCGGCGGCATCGGCACACTTGAGGAACTGTTCGAAGTCTGGACCTGGCGACAACTCGGCTACCACGACAAACCGATCGGACTGCTGAACGTCGATGGCTACTACGACAAGCTGCTTGGTTTTCTGGACAGCGCGGTTGAGCAGCAATTCATGGGGAAATGGCAAATGGATCTGATCCGATCAGGCTCACAAGCACCGAGCCTGCTGTCTCAATTGGTTCAGGCGGCTGGACTTTCGCACACGCCAAACCTCGACCAAATCTAGACTGCCGACTCGTCCTGTTCGCCGGTGCGGATGCGCACAACGCGTTCGACACTGGTCACAAATATCTTGCCATCACCGATCTTTCCAGTGTGCGCGGCTTTCACGATGGCGTCCACGCATCGATCCAGATCGGCGCTCTTGACCACCACCTCGACCTTCACCTTGGGCAAGAAATCGACCACATACTCGGCACCGCGGTAGAGCTCGGTATGGCCTTTTTGCCGCCCAAAGCCCTTGACCTCGGTGACGGTCAGGCCGGTAACGCCGCACTCAGCCAGCGCCTCGCGAACCTCTTCCAGTTTGAACGGCTTGACGATGGCGGTGATCTGTTTCATGTTGAACTTCCTTTAATCAATTGAGGACAGAGCTTGCTTGCTCCGCGTAGCTTCGGTCTGTCCCGCAAGGTCATTTCCTAGGCACGAAATCGGTTGGTTATAGGATAACGCCAATCCTTGCCAAAACTTCGGTGCGTAACACGAATACCCACCGGTGCCTGGCGCCGCTTGTACTCATTGATCTTGATCAGCCGGGTCACCTTCTCGACGTCGGCACGCGCAAAACCCGCCGCAATGATCTCCTCGATGCCCTGATCGTTCTCCATATAACGTTCCACTATAGCGTCGAGCACCTCGTAGTCAGGCAAACTATCCTGGTCCTTCTGGTCTGGGCGCAGTTCGGCGCTCGGTGGCCGCGTGACGATGCGCAGTGGGATCGGCTCGCCGCCCGACCGGTAAGGATCGTTCGCGTTGCGCCAGCGTGCCAGCCGGAAGACCGTGGTTTTCGCCAGGTCTTTGATCACTGCAAAGCCCCCTGCCATGTCGCCATAGAGGGTGCAATAACCGGTTGCCATCTCGGACTTGTTACCCGTGGTCAGCACGATGCTGCCGAACTTGTTCGACAGGGCCATCAGCAGCGTGCCCCGGATACGCGCCTGAATATTCTCCTCGGTCGCATCCTCAGCTAGGCCCGCGAATTCACCGGCCAAAGAGGCCTTGAACGCTTCAAACTCGGGAACGATGGAGATCTCGTCATAACGAACGCCCAATCGCTGTGCCATATCGCGCGCATCAATCCAGCTGATGTCCGCCGTATAGGGCGACGGCATCATGACGCTGCGAACCCTGTCCCGGCCCAAAGCATCCACCGCCAACGCCAGCACCAGCGCCGAGTCGATACCGCCCGACAGGCCCAGAATCACACTCGGAAATCCATTCTTGCCAATGTAATCGCGCACTCCCAGCACCAAGGCATCCCACAAATCAGCTTCGTCGGATCGCTGCGGCACCAGTTCCCCTCGCAAATCAACGCTCATCAGCTCACGCTTGGCTTCAATCATGAACCTGTCCTCGACGAAGCTGGGGGCTCGACCCGCGATAGCACCATCTGCACCAAGTGCAAACGAATGCCCTTCGAAAACCACTTCGTCCTGCCCCCCCACCAGATGCGCATACACCAGCGGCAAGCCGGTCGCCAATACCCGCTCGCGCATCATCTGCTCGCGCTCAAGGCCCTTGCCAACGTGAAAAGGAGACGCATTGATGACGGCCAGAAGTTCGGCGCCGGCGTCCCGGGTCTGTCGCGCCGGCTGTTCAAACCAGGCGTCCTCGCAGATCAACAGCCCGACTTTCATCCTGTCGCCCGCCGCGCCGGCCTCAAACACGCAAACGTCTTGACCCGGCGTGAAATAGCGCCGTTCGTCAAACACCTGGTAGTTCGGCAATTCGCGCTTGGCATAGGTCGCCACAACCGCTCCCTCGCGCAGGACGCTGGCAGCGTTATGACGGTTCTGTACGGCCACCGAGCGGGTTCGCGTATCCCCCCCACTCGGGTGCCCGAGCACCACTGTCAGCTCACTTAACCCAGCCAGCTCACGGGTCACTGCCTTCACGGCATCATCGCAAGCCGCTATAAACGAGGGGCGCAGAAACAGATCTTCCGCCGCATAGCCGCAGATGGAGAGCTCCGGCGTCAGCATCAGGCGGGCTCCCTCGGCGTATGCTGCTCGCGCCGCAGCGATGATCTTTTGCGAGTTGCCGGGCAAATCGCCAACCACAAAATTGAGTTGAGCGACGCAAATCTTGAGTGTCATGAACCGCAGATAGGAAGTAATGGGAGTGTCTTTGAAGCACCAGACGAACGATTATGTCATCCGGGTACAGAACTCTGTCGATGAAGTGAATGCCGACCAGTGGAATGCCCTGCTTGATTTGCAGGCGCAGTCCACGCCCTTCATGCGTCACGAGTACCTGGCCGCGCTACTTAGCAGTGGCAGCGCCACACCGCAGACCGGCTGGACTTCCAGGTTCGTCACTTTGCAGCGCGACAGCGTGATGGTTGCCGCCTGCGCGCTCTACCTCAAAACCCATTCGTATGGCGAGTATGTGTTCGACCACGCCTGGGCCAACGCTTACACCCAACACGGCCTCAACTACTATCCGAAAGCGCTGGTGGCCGTGCCCTTTACACCGGTACCCGGAGCCCGTCTGCTGGCGCGCAGCCCGGCTGATCGGGCTGCGCTGATCAACGCCCTGATCCGATGGTGCGAGGCTGAGCAACTGTCGTCCCTGCATCTGCTGTTCTGCAGCGCTGACGACCTTCAGGCCTGCGAACAAGCCGGTCTGATGCTGCGCCACGGCGTACAGTTTCACTGGAACAATGAGGCCCGCGGCTATTCGAGCTTCAAGGACTTTCTGGCCTCGCTGTCGCAGGAGAAACGCAAGAAGATCCAGCAGGAGCGGCGCAAGGTGGCGGATGCCGGCGTCGGCTTTCGCTGGTCTCTGGGAACCGACATTTCAGCGCAGGACTGGGACTTCTTCTACCGCTGTTACGAACGCACTTACCTGGAGCACGGCAACCTGCCTTACCTGAGTCGCAACTTCTTTCACGCCATGGCCACCAGCATGGCAGAGAACTGGCTGCTGTTCGTGGCCGAGCGGCAGGGTCGAGCGGTGGCCTCCAGCCTGATTGCAGTCCACCCGGGCAGGGCCGGCTCGGTCGCCTACGGACGTTACTGGGGGGCGCTTGAACGCGTTGACTGCTTGCACTTCGAGGCCTGCTACTACCAGCCGCTGGCCTGGTGTATTGAACACAATTACCGGTGCTTTGAAGGCGGCGCCCAGGGCGAGCACAAGATGGCGCGCGCCCTGCTGCCGGTCAAGACCAGCAGCGCACACTGGCTTGCCGAGCCCGCATTTGCCACGGCGGTGGAACGATTCCTGGAACGTGAGGGACAGGGCGTCAGTCAGTACCTCCAGGAGCTTAAGCAACGCAGTCCGTTCCGCAACCAGCCCGGGTAGGCTATTGATGGCCAATGCTTGGGCCTCCTTGGGACCGGCCCCCACAGCTTGGCGCTTCGATTTCGGCCTGTTGATAAGATTGCTTTCCATGGATCCAGTTCGGTTCTCCCAAAAAGCGCTTCGGTCGCTTTCGACACCGCAGCGCAGACGGCTTGAGAACTTAACTCTGACGTCGGAATCCTTTATGCGGGTCTTGCTCGAGGACAACCCGGAGACCGCTGTATGCTGGCTAGCCGAGTCGCAGGGACATATCCTTGGCTGGAGCCTTATTCGCTGGTTTCCAGTCGATATTTTTAGTAGGACAGGTTCATACATCAGTGTTTTTGTGGACCGTGACCAGCGCGGCCATGAGCTGGGTAAACGGCTCGTGAAGGAGGCCGTCTCTTATGCCCAACAGCACGATATGAAACCATGGTTCTACGGTGCCAGCCAAGAACAAATCAACTTCTACACTGCCTGCGAAGTTTCACCTGAACACATCACGGCCGATCCGTTCTGCCGTCGCATGCCCTGAGAAAGAGGGATCAGGCCATCAGTTTGTGGTGCGAATATTCACAGTTCTTGCGTTGTTTCAACACGCGCTTTAGCCAACACATGGCAGTGTCGGGCACACAGTCCGTCCGCGCTGCCAAGCGTGTGGGTCGCCTCTGCCTGCGGCCCCGATGACGAATCAGGGATGCAGCTTCTTGTAGTTGGCAATGCCATCCATGATTTCAGCTTTGGCCGCCTGCGGCCCTTCCCAGCCCAGAATCTTGACCCACTTGTTGACTTCCAGGTCTTTATAGTGCTCGAAGAAATGCGCTATGGTCTTCAGACGCACCGGACTCAGGTCTTCCGGTTTTTGCCAGCGCGTGTAGAGCGACAGGATCTTGTCGATCGGCACCGCCAATACTTTGCCATCCTGTCCGGCTTCGTCTTCCATCTTCAAGATGCCGATGGCCCGACAGGTCACCACCACCCCCGGAATCAGGGGTACCGGCGTGATCACCAGCACATCGACCGGATCGCCATCGCCAGAAATCGTTTTCGGCACATAGCCATAGTTGGTCGGGTAATGCATGGCCGTGCTCATGAAGCGGTCGACAAAAATCGCACTTGTTTCCTTGTCCACCTCGTATTTAACCGGATCCGCATTCATCGGAATTTCGATGATCACGTTGAAAGCTTCTGGAACGTTCTTGCCGGGTGTGACATTGTCGAGGGACATGATGGCTCCTTTAAGTTGAGTTAGATCAGGAAGGGCTAAGGATTAACCCTGATTTTAGATGCTCCCTCCCTAGCCGCGTTCAGAAATCGGCAGTTTTCACGGTACAGTCCTGCCGTTGGCCAATCGTCCGCGTCAAGGGTTGATGTTTGCGACGAGGAAGCAACGCAGCAGTGGTGACGACAAAACTGCACCACACTACCTAGCGAACCAACGACAGGAGATTTTTTATGACAGGCAACTCGGCGCTGATTCTGGCGCTCATCTGTGGCTTCATCGCCGTAGCTTACGGCTTTTGGGCCCGTGGCTGGATTCTTTCCCAGGACGCCGGCAACGCGCGCATGCAGGAAATTTCAGCTGCGATTCAAACCGGTGCCGCCGCCTATCTGGCACGGCAATACAAGACTATCGCCATGGTGGGCGTGGTACTGGCCGTACTGATCGGCATCTTTCTTGATCCGCTCAGCGCCGGTGGCTTTATCGTCGGCGCCTTGCTTTCGGGTGCTTGCGGCTTCATCGGCATGAACGTCTCGGTACGCGCCAATGTGCGTACCGCACAGGCCGCCACCAAGGGCATTGGCCCGGCTCTGGACGTCGCGTTCCGCGGCGGCGCCACCACTGGCATGCTGGTGGTCGGTCTTGGCCTTCTGGGCGTCACGGGCTTCTATTGGTTCCTGGTGCCCGATGGCGCCGTCACTGTTGCCAAACTCAACCCGCTGATCGGTTTTGCCTTCGGCTCATCCCTGATCTCCATCTTTGCCCGTCTGGGCGGTGGCATTTTCACCAAGGGCGCTGACGTCGGCGCCGATCTGGTTGGCAAGGTTGAGGCCGGTATTCCGGAAGATGACCCGCGCAACCCGGCGGTGATCGCCGACAATGTCGGGGACAACGTCGGTGACTGCGCCGGTATGGCCGCCGACTTGTTTGAGACCTATGCCGTGACGCTGATTGCCACCATGGTGCTGGGCGCCCTGATGTTGACTGGCGCCAACACCAGTGCCGTGCTGTATCCGCTGGCACTCGGTGCCGTATCCATCGTCGCTTCCATCATCGGCTGCTTCTTCGTCAAGGCTTCGCCTGGCATGAAGAATGTGATGCCGGCCCTGTACAAAGGCCTGGCTGTAGCCGGTGTGCTGTCCCTGATCGCTTTCTACTTTGTGACCGCAAGCCTGTTCCCCTCCGCCATCACCCTGACCGACGGCCGCGTCGTAGGTAGCAGCAGCCTCTTTGGCGCCTGCGCTGTCGGCCTGATCCTGACCGCTGCACTGGTCTGGATCACAGAGTACTACACCGGCACCCAGTACGCTCCTGTGCGCCATATCGCACAGGCCTCGACCACCGGGCACGGCACCAACATCATTGCTGGTCTGGGCGTTTCCATGCGTTCAACGGCCTGGCCCGTTATCTTTGTCTGCCTGGCAATCTGGACCGCTTACTCGCTCGGCGGCTTGTATGGCATCGCGATTGCAGCGACATCGATGCTGAGCATGGCCGGCATTGTGGTGGCCCTGGACGCTTACGGCCCGATCACCGACAACGCCGGCGGCATTGCCGAAATGGCTGAAATGCCCAAGAGCGTGCGCGACATTACCGACCCGCTGGACGCTGTCGGCAACACCACCAAGGCCGTCACCAAGGGCTACGCCATCGGTTCCGCTGGTCTGGCAGCGCTGGTGCTATTTGCGGATTACACCCACAAACTCGAAGCCTACGGCAAGCACATCACGTTCGACCTGAGCAACCCGATGGTCATCATCGGCCTGTTCATCGGCGGCCTGATTCCCTACCTGTTCGGCGCCATGGCGATGGAAGCGGTTGGCCGCGCTGCTGGCTCCGTGGTGGTCGAAGTGCGCCGCCAGTTCCGCGAAATCAAGGGCATCATGGAAGGCACGGCCAAGCCCGAGTACGACACCGCTGTCGACATGCTGACCACCGCTGCCATCAAGGAAATGATGATCCCCTCACTGCTGCCCGTGGTGGTTCCGATCCTGGTCGGGCTGCTGCTCGGTCCGGCCGCTTTGGGTGGTCTGCTGATGGGCACCATCGTCACCGGTCTGTTCGTGGCGATTTCGATGTGCACCGGCGGTGGTGCCTGGGACAACGCCAAGAAATACATTGAGGACGGCAACCACGGCGGCAAGGGCTCTGAAACCCACAAGGCCGCCGTCACCGGCGACACCGTGGGCGACCCCTACAAAGACACTGCGGGCCCGGCGATCAACCCGTTGATCAAGATCATCAACATCGTGGCGCTGCTGATCGTACCCGTGATGATGAAGATGCACGGCGGCTGATTCCCTCCTGCCCCCTTGCGAAAAGCCCGCCTCTGGCGGGCTTTTTTGATGGAAAATCATGCTATGCAATTCAACTATATCGCCAACAAATCGCTGCCCTCCCGGTCCGGTCAAACGATTGACGTGATCGACCCGTCGGATGGTCATGCCTATGACAATATCCAGCGCAGCGACGCATCGGACATCGACCACGCGGTGCGTGCAGCGCGCCAGGCTTTTGGTTCAAGCTGGAGCAAGCTCGGCGCTGGCGAGCGCGGTCGCCTGCTGATGCGGCTGTCGCTCAAAATCAGCGAGCACGCGCAAGAACTTTCTGCGATCGAACAGCGTGACTGCGGCAAGCCGACCAAGCAGGCGCGCGCCGATGCCTCGGCGCTGGCGCGCTATTTCGAGTTTTACGCCGGTGCCTGCGACAAGCTGCATGGTCAGACCCTTCCCTATCTCGATGGCTACAGCGTATTGACCTGGCGCGAACCACACGGTGTCACCGGGCACATCATCCCGTGGAACTACCCGATGCAGATATTTGGTCGCAGCGTCGGCGGCGCGCTGGCGGCCGGCAACGTGTGCGTGGTCAAACCGGCCGAGGACGCCTGCCTGTCCCTGATCCGGGTCGCGCAGCTGGCGACCGAAGCAGGCTTCCCGCCTGGTGTGATCAACATCGTCACCGGATATGGACATGAGGTCGGCGACGCCCTGGCGCGCCACGCTGGAATAGACCACATCAGTTTCACCGGCAGCCCGACCGTTGGAACGCTGATCCAGCAGGTCGCAGCCGAGCGCCACTGTCCGGTCACGCTGGAACTCGGCGGCAAGAGCCCGCAAATTGTCTTCGCCGATGCCGATCTCGACGCAGCGGTTCCGGCCATCATCAATGCGATCGTGCAGAACGCCGGTCAAACCTGCTCAGCCGGATCGCGCCTGCTGGTGGAGCAATCGGTTTACGAGCCGCTGTTGTACCTTCTGGGACAGGCATTCGAAAAACTGCGTGTCGGCCCCGCGGCGCTGGACCTGGATGTCGGCCCGCTGATCCGCCAAAGCCAGAAGCAGCGAGTGCAAAGATTTCTCGATGAAGCCAGCGCAGCCGGCATCAGCACGGTGGCACAAGGCAAAGTTGTCGGCGAAGCGCCAGCCACCGGTTTCTATCAGGTCCCCACCCTGCTGCGTGACGTGCCGGTGACGCACCGAGTGGCACAGGAAGAAGTCTTTGGACCGGTCCTTTGCGCCATGGCGTTTCAGGACGAAGATCAGGCCGTGGAACTCGCCAACGCCACCCAGTTCGGTCTGGTGGCCGGCGTCTGGACGGCAGATGGCGCGCGTCAGTTCCGGATCGCAAAACGGCTGCGCAGCGGCCAGGTTTTCATCAACAATTACGGCGCCGGTGGCGGCGTCGAACTGCCCTTTGGCGGCGTCAAGTCCAGTGGCCATGGTCGCGAGAAAGGGTTTGAAGCACTGTATGGGTTCACCACACTGAAAACAATCGCCATCAAGCACGGCTAGCCCTAGCCGGAGCCACTCCACCATCAACCCATCTCAAGGTAGCAAGACATGCGTGTCAATGACAAATCCATTATCGTCACCGGCTCTGGCGGCGGCATTGGCGAAGGCGTCGCCAAACGGCTGGCTCAAGAAGGTGCCAAAGTCATCGTCAACGACATCAACGCGGCAGCGGGCGAAAGAGTGATTGCTGAAATTGTTGCGGCAGGGGGAACGGCTTCGTTCTTCGCCGCCGATGTCACCCGGTCAGCTGACATCAAAGCGCTTGTGGCCGCCGCCGTGCAACGCTACGGCACACTGGACGTGATGATCAACAATGCCGGCTGGACGCACCGCAATCGGCCGGCGCTCGAAGTCAGCGAAGAAGAATTCGACAAATGCTACGCCGTCAACGTCAAAAGCATTTACCTGGCGACGATTCACGCAACGCCGGTGTTCCGCGCGCACGGCGGCGGCAGCTTCATCAATATCGCCTCGACCGCCGGTGTCAGACCGCGCCCCGGCCTGACCTGGTACAACGGCTCCAAGGGTGCCGTCATCACCACTTCCAAATCACTGGCAGCGGAACTGGGGCCCGACAACATCCGTGTCAACTGCATCAACCCGGTATTCAACCCGGACACTGGCTTGGCGACCGAATTTGCCGGCGGTCCGTTGACCGAGGAACGCAAAGCAAAGTTTCGCGCGACCATTCCGTTGGGGCGCTTCTCGACCGCGCTCGATGTCGCCAACGCGGCGCTCTACCTGGCTAGCGACGAAGCCGCATTCATCAGCGGCGTCTGTATTGAAGTGGACGGTGCGCGCTGTGTTTGACAAACGCGGCCGGCCGTTGCGCGATCTTCGCATCAGCGTGACTGATCGCTGCAACTTTCGCTGCAATTACTGCATGCCCAAAGAGGTCTTCGACAAGGACTATCGGTACTTGCCGCACAACGCACTGCTGTCGTTTGAGGAGATCACCCGAATTGCAAAAGTCTTCGTTGCCCAGGGCGTGCAGAAGATTCGCCTGACCGGCGGTGAGCCGCTGCTGCGCAAGGATATCGAACGGCTGGTTGAGCAGTTGGCGGCACTGCGGACCATGGATGGCCTGCCGCTGGACCTGACGCTCACCACCAATGGCTCGTTGCTGGCGCGCAAGGCCGCCTCGCTCAAGGCAGCCGGGCTGCAGCGTGTCACGGTGAGCCTTGACGGCCTGGACGACGGCGTGTTTCGACGCATGAACGACGTCGACTTTCCGGTCGCCGACGTGCTCGCAGGAATCGATGCCGCACGTGATGCCGGCCTCGGTCCGATCAAGATCAACATGGTCGTCAAACGCGGCACCAACGAGCATGAAATTCTGCCGATGGCGCGGCATTTCAGGGGCAGCGGCATGGTGCTGCGCTTCATTGAGTACATGGACGTCGGACTCACCAATGGCTGGCGCATGGACGACGTGCTGCCTTCGAGTGAAGTGGTCAGAATCATCAACGCCGAGTTGCCGCTGCTGCAGTTGGAACCGTCCAATCCGGGCGAGACCGCCGAGCGCTGGGCTTATGCTGATGCAGCCGGTCAGCCCGGTAAGGGACTGGGTGAGATCGGTGTCATCAGCAGCGTCAGCAAGGCGTTTTGCGGCGACTGCAACCGGGCCAGACTGTCGACCGAAGGCAAAATTTATCTTTGCCTTTTTGCATCGCATGGTCACGATCTGCGTGGCCCATTGAGAGCAGGCGCGACGGACGATGCACTGGCCAGTACCATCGAGCGCATCTGGCAAGGTCGTTCAGATCGCTATTCGGAGTTGCGCGGCCTCATGGCGAACGACACTGCGGTAGGCCATCGCCGCGTTGAAATGAGCTACATCGGTGGCTGAGATGGCCCGGCCGAGAGTATCCCCATGATCAGATCGAGCGACCTTACAGCCGTCATTCTTGCGGGTGGTCGCGGGGCGCGGATGGGGGGCCTTGACAAGGGCTTGCAGACCTTCAACGGCATGCCGCTGGCGCTGCATACGCTGACACGCTTGCAAATGAGCGGAAGTGTCGGTCAGATCATGATTAACGCCAACCGCAATCTTGCGGCCTATGAATCGTTTGGCGTGCCGGTCTGGCCCGACAGCCTGAGCAACTATGCCGGGCCGCTGGCCGGCTTTTTGACCGGTCTTGAACACTGCGACACACGGTTTCTGCTGACGGTTCCCTGCGACACGCCACTGCTACCGCTCGATCTGGCGCCACGCCTGGCCCACGCGCTGGCGTCGCAGCAGGCCGACATTGCCATGGCCAGCGCGCCCGAAGCGGACCACGATGGCCGAATGGAGGTTCGCAGTCAACCGGTTTTCTGCCTGCTGCCGGTGGGATTGCTGGAAAGTCTGCTGAAATTCACAGTCGATGGCGGGCGCAAGATCGGCGCCTGGACCGCCCTGCACAAGACAGTGCTGGTGCCCTTCGATTTGCCGGGTGACGATGCCCGAGCTTTTCGCAATGCCAATTCCATTGCTGAGCTGCGACAACTTGAAGGCAGCGCGTGATGAAGACCATTGCCAGCATCGCGGCCGAACTCGATGGCTACGACCCGCAAGCCTTGCGCGCCAGCAGCGTGAGTGACTTCTTGTCGCGCTGGGTGGAGCCGGTCGCGGCGCAGGAAACCGCAGACATCTTCCAGGCCTTGGGGCGCATTCTGTCGCAGGACGTGATTTCACCGATCAGTGTGCCGCCGCACGACAACTCGGCAATGGATGGTTATGCCTTCGATGGTCGACAACTGTCATCGCACGCTGAAGCACAGGAAACATTGACTTTGGAGGTGGTTGGCACGGCGCTGGCCGGCAAGGCCTGGCAGGGCACGGTCGGCGCTGGCGAATGCCTCAAGATCATGACCGGCGCCGTCCTGCCGCCGGGTCTGGATACGGTGGTGCCGCAGGAGTTTGTCACGCTGCAGGCAAACGCCGTCTCCTTCCCGGCCAAGCTGTTGCAGCCGGGTGACAACCGCCGCAAGCTCGGCGAGGATCTGATGCAGGGTCAACCAGCACTGCGACGGGGCGACTGCCTGACACCGGCCGCGCTCGGTCTGCTCGCCAGTCTTGGGATTGAACAAGTGCAGGTGTGGCGCAAGCTGCGCATCGCCTATTTCTCGACCGGCGACGAGATTCTGAGCCTGGGCGAACGCCCCCGCGAAGGCGCTGTCTACGACAGCAATCGCTACACCGTGTTCGGGTTGCTGAGCCGCCTCGGTTGCGAATACATTGACTTGGGTGTGGTGCGCGACGAACCCGAGCGGCTGGAAGAGGCCTTCACAACTGCGGCGCTGCAAGCCGACGCGATCATCACCAGTGGCGGCGTCAGCGTCGGCGAGGCCGACTACACCAAGCTCATCATGCACAAGCTCGGCGATGTCGCGTTCTGGAAAATTGCAATGCGTCCGGGGCGACCGATGGCGGTCGGGCGCATCGGAAATTCAATCCTTTTTGGCCTGCCCGGAAATCCGGTTGCGGTGATGGTGACCTTTCTCGCTTTTGTGCGCCCCGCGCTCCTGAGAATGATGGGCAGCACGCTGCAAGCGCCGCCGCTGCTCAAGGCACACAGCATGGTGCCGCTGCGCAAAAAGCCGGGACGCACCGAGTACCAGCGCGGCAGCGTCAGCAACGCAGCGGACGGATCGCTGCAGGTTCGTGCCATCGGCAACCAGGGCTCCGGGGTACTGAGCTCGATGGTCCACGCCAACGGTCTGATCGTGCTGCACCACGACCAGGGCAATGTGGCAGCAGGCGAAGAAGTCGATGTGATGATGTTCGACGGCGTCATTTAGTCCCAAAAGCAATCGTCATCAGTGTCCTCTATACTCACGCAATTATTTTTTCAGGCGCAGGCAAGTGCTAGCGGCTTGCCTCCGCCAAATCTGTAAAAGGAACCAACGTGCAAACCAAGCCAGCCCGACTCATGACCACCTGCGCCCTGGCGCTGGGACTGCTACTGACCCTGAGCCCTGCGCTGGTGCAGGCGCAAGCCGCAGTCCCCGCAACGGTTCAAGCCGCCAGCGCCGAGGTAGCCGCCCCGCAGGCTGCACCCAGTGCCGCGCTGCCCGAGACCAAGAAAGCCCCTGACGCCGCCACCGACAACCCCTACGGCATCGAAGCCCTGTGGAAGACCTCCGACATGGTGGCCAAGACGGTACTTCTTCTGCTCCTGATCATGAGCATCAGCAGCTGGTACGTGCTGATCGTCAAACTGCTCGAACAAGCCAAGGTGGGCCGCCAGTCCAGACTGGTAGCCGAACAATTCTGGAACGCCGGCAGCGTCGAGCAAGGCTGCGCCAAACTCGACAAGAACAGCCCGTTTCGCTTCATTGCCGAGGCCGGCGTACAAGCCACCAAGAAACACGACGGCCTGATGGGACATGTCGACCTGAACGACTGGGTCTCCATGAGCATCAGTCGCGCCGTCGAGCGCATCCAGAGCAGCCTGCAAGGGGGTTTGTCGGTGCTGGCCACGGTCGGCTCGATCTCCCCCTTCGTCGGCCTCTTTGGCACCGTCTGGGGCATCTACCACGCACTCACCGCCATCGGCATCTCCGGCCAGGCCTCCATCGACAAGGTCGCCGGCCCGGTCGGTGAAGCGCTCATCATGACCGCCATCGGTCTGGCGGTTGCCGTTCCGGCGGTTCTGGCCTACAACTGGCTGGTCGGACGCAACAAGAACGCCATGAGCGACGTAAAAGCCTTTGGCGCTGACCTGCACGCCGTCATCCTGGGCTCGGTCAAGAAAGCCTGATATCCAATGTCCATGAACGTTGGATCCCCGAGTGACGGTGAAGACACCGTCATGTCGGCCATCAACACCACGCCGCTGGTGGACGTGATGCTGGTGCTGCTGATCATCTTCCTGATCACCATCCCGGTGGTCACGACCTCGATCAAGGTGAGTCTGCCCAAGGAACGCGTCGAAGTGCGCGAGACCAAACCCGAGAACGTCATCATCTCGGTCGATCTGACCGGCAACGTCTACTGGTATGACCAGCGCATCAAGAACGTTGAAGCGCTGGTGGACAAACTCAAGAAGGTATCGCACTTGAAACCCCAGCCTGAAGTACAGATCCGCGGCGATATGGCTGCGCAGTACGAAGGGGTGGGCAAGATCCTGTATGCCTGCCAGCGAGCCGGGATAGTGAAGGTCGCCTTCATCACCGAACCACCCCCTCTGGGCGGTTGAAAGCCATGCAAGGATTCTTCCCATGAGCATGAATGTAGGCTCCAGCAGTTCGGATGAGCCCGAAGTGCTGATGGACATCAACACCACACCGCTGATCGACGTGATGCTGGTGCTGCTGGTGATGCTGATCATCACGATTCCGATCCAGTTGCACTCGGTCAATCTGGAGATGCCGGTGGGCGCCCCACCGCAAAACAACATCAAGCCCGAGAAGATCCAGATCGACATCGATGACAAAAGCATCGTCTATTGGCAGGGCCTGCCCGTATCGGCACAGGAACTTGAGTCTAAGATGAAGGAACTGGCCCTGGCGCAAAACCAGCCTGAAGTGCATCTGAGACCCAACAAGGCCGCCAGCTACGCGGTCTTTGCCAATGTCCTGTCCAGCACCAAGCGCATTGGCCTGACCAAGATTGCCGTGATCGGCAGTGAGCAGTTTGTCAAGTGAGAGCCAGCAGATGAATACCAGCATGGCCAGCGCTGATGCCATCATCGGTATGAACTACCGTTACCAGCCCAGAGATCCAAGTCGCAGGATCAAGGGTCTGGTAATAGTGATTGCCTTGCATGCTTTCATGGGCTATGCGCTGGTCTCGGGCATGGCCCGCAAAGGGCTTAACTTCATCAAGAAGCCGCTGGAAGCGGTGGTGATCCAGGAAGTGATCATTCCGCCGCCACCTCCACCGCCTCCGCCCAAGAAGGTGGAAACCCCCAAAGAGATGGTCAAGACGGAGGCACCGCCGCCACCCTATGTGCCGCCACCGGACGTGGCGCCGCAGGTGAGTTCGGGGATTTCGATCGCATCGACCACCACGGTGCCGACCGCCCCGGTGGCCATTGCACCGCCGCCTCCGCCGGCGCCACCGGCACCGGCAAGACCAGCACCGAACCGCAATGACATTGCAGTGGCCTGTCCGACCCAGGTCGCCCCGGAGATGCCGCGCAAGGCGATTCAGGAGGGCACCGAGGGTGTCGTCAAGGCCCAGATCCACATCAAGGGCGGCGTCATTCAGGATGTCACGATTGTGTCGGGTCCACGCGTGTTTCACGCTGCGGTCAAGGCCGCCATGATGCAGTACAAGTGCATCTCTGACGCCGGTGGTGAAGTGGTCGCCACCCAGGAATTCAACTTCAAGCTGGAGTGATTCGAGTGACTCCTGCTTCCAATCCGGGGTATCCCCGGTTACTCGGGAACATGGATGAAATCTGGCAGAACAGGCCTTAACCTTGCTGCTTTGCTGGCCGCAATTTCCCTGCTCGCACTGAGCGGCTGCGGTGGTGGCGGTAGCGGCCCCAGCGGGGTTGCAAGCAGCACAACGTGTGATCTGGCCTCGCAGGACAACTGGCTGCGCAGCTATATGCAGGACTGGTACTTCTGGTCTGGCGCATCGCCCAACCCCGATCCCACCGGCTACGACACGCTGCAGAAATACTTTGACGCGCTGTTGTTCACCGGTAGTGGCGCAGTGCCGGCTGATCGCTGGAGCTACATCTCTGACAGCGCCAGTTACAACCAGTTCTTCCAGGAAGGCACGACCCTGGGCTACGGCATCTTCGTCAACGGACTGGAGTTGCAACTCCCGCTGAAGCTGCGCTTTGTCGAAGCGCAGTCACCCGCGGCATCTCAGGGCCTGGCACGCGGCGATGTCATTCTGGCTGTCAACGGTCGCCCCGCTGCCGAATTAATCGCTGCCAACGACTTCAGCGCGCTGAACCCCTCGCAGCAAGGCGATACGCTCACGCTGCAGATCGCCAGCGGAGCCGGATCGAGAAACGTGACGCTGACTGCGGCCAACTACACGCTGACCCCGGTACCGGTGGCGCGCGTGCTGACATTGGCCAATGGAAGCCGCGCCGGCTATCTGGTCGTCAAAGACTTCATCACACAGGCCGAAACCCCTCTGGCGACCGCCTTTCAGGACTTTCGGGCGGCTCGAGCCACCGAGCTGATTCTGGATCTGCGCTACAACGGCGGTGGACGCATTTCCACAGCCAATGTCTTGGCCTCGCTGATGGCGGGCAGCGCGCAGGACGGCAAGCTGTTCACGCGCCTGAGTTACAGCGCCAAGCAATCCTCGCACAACACCGGCTACACGCTGAGCGCGTCCGCGCCGGGATTCTCAAGGGTCGTCGTGCTGACCGGTCAGCGCACCTGCTCGGCAAGTGAGCTGATTGTCAATGGGCTCAAACCCTATCTGCAGGTTGTCACGGTGGGTGAGACCAGCTGCGGCAAACCGTTCGGATTCAACCCGGCCACGTCCTGCGACAAGACCTTTAGCGCCGTCAACTTCGAGGCACTGAACTCCCGCAACGAGGGTCGCTACTACGACGGTATTGCGGCCACTTGCAAGGTCGCCGAAAACTTCAGCGGTCAGTTGGGTGACCCGAGCGAAACCTTGACCGCCGCTGCCGCCAGCTACCTGCAAAGTGGAACCTGTCCGGCAGTGGCTACGGTCGCGACAAGATCTGCAAGAGAATTGTCCACCTCGCGCCGAACTGCAAATAGCTCGCGAGAGCCTGGCGTGTGGAGCGACATGTGGGCGGATTGAAGCCAGCGCCACAAACATAGCCGGACTCGCTCGCCACACGCATGTGGCAGTGCGATGTATTTTGGCGACAAGCGGTGAATTTTTTAGGTAACTTGATTTACCTCAATCTAACTTTACAAACTATTACATTAAAGTCATCCCACGGAAACAGAAACAGGGCCCGAAAACCTTTTGCCCTGTCGCCAATCTTGGTGCATGTTGCTCTGATTTCCAATTAGTTGAAGGAACATCCGTGGGAAATATCAGGCATGGCGGAGCGCTCTTCGTGACACGCATTTCGACATTCAAACCCGCTTACAAGCCGGTCACACTGGCAGTTCTCGCGCTTATGTTTTTGCAGTCGGTCGCGGCGCAAACAGCTCCAGCAGAGGCAGATGCGTCAGGCGCCAAGCCGGCATCGGAAGCCACGCAGAAGCCCGGTGAGCCGCATAAGCTCGAATCGGTTGTCGTATCCGGTTCGCGCATCAAGCGCGACACCTTCAGCACACCGGCGCCGGTGACTATCATCCGCAATGAAGACGCCGTAGCAGCAGGTTTTACCTCGACCGCACAAGTGTTGCAAAGCACAGCGGTCACCGGCGGTCAGGGCCAAATCAACAACGCCTATGGCGGCTTTGTTACCGAGGGCGGCCCTGGTGCCAACACCATCGGCCTGCGTGGCTTCGACCCGACACGCACCCTGGTGCTGCTGAACGGCCGCCGGATGGCTCCGTCGGGCACGCGCGGTTCGGTCGGTGCATCAGACCTGAACACGCTACCCAGCTCCATCATTGACCGTATCGAGGTTTTGAAGGATGGTGCCTCCTCCATCTACGGATCGGACGCCGTGGCCGGCGTGGTGAACATCATCACCAAGAAAGACCTGACCTCGATCACTCTGGACGGCTCGCTGTCCAACACGGGGGCCGGCGGCGGCAATTCGCGCAACTTCGCAATTTCCGGCGGCAACGTCACTGACAACACGCGCTTCCTGGCCTCGTATCAATTCAACCAGCAAGACAGTTTGACCTTGGGTCAACGCGACTGGACCCGGTGCAATACCGATTACCGTCGCACCAGCGTAGGCGGTGTGGTGGGTGCATGGGGTAGCTCTGACTTTGTTGATCCACTCACCGGACAGCCGAAGTGCTACCCGATCACTGGCACCGGTTCGAACGGGGTCACGATCAATACCCTTGGCACTGCCAGCCGCACTGGCGTCGGCGCCCCCGGTTCGGTAGGTACCACGTTCAACCGCTGGCGCCCCAACGCCGCCATTACCACCGACCTGGTTGGTTATGAAGGTGTAGGCGGCGGCTCCAACAGCCTCAATGTTCGCGATACGTTTGATCCCCTCATGCTGAACAAAGACCTCCTGTCTCCAGTGCGCAACCAGAACTTTTATTCCCAAGGTGGCGTGGATTTGCACATGCTGGGCGACGCCGAGCTGTATTACGAACTGCTGTTTAACCGTCGGGAGTCCAGCCAAACGGGTTATCGCCAACTTGCGCTCGACTACATGAAGGGCAGTCCGTTGATCCCTGCCAACCTCGCTTCATTAGCCAGTTTCTCGGGGCCGACGGTCACCACAAACGGCGCCAACGTCGGGGTGCGTGCTTTCATCGGTTTTGGCAATGACCAATCCAGCCAGTCGGTTGACTTTAACCGCCTGGTCGTCGGTTTGCGCGGCGCTGTCGCAAGTACCGGCTGGGATTACGACGTTTCGGCGATGACCAGCCACAGCAGTGGTTCTTACACCTTCTACGCGTTCTTGACTGATCGTTTGGCGCAAAGCTCGAATGTGGTCGCCAGCGGCAGCGGTTTTGCCTGCGTTAACCCAGCCAACGGCTGCGTTGCCGCACCCGCCTTGACTCCCGCAGTGATCGGCGGACAACTGCCCGCCAATTGGGTGAACTATGTCTGGCAACCGGTGACCGGTGTGACCAAGTACACGGAAAACGTCCTGACCGCTTCAGTCACCGGGCCGTTGTTCTCTCTGCCCTACGGCAAAGTGAAGGGGGCCTTTGGTGTTGAGTCCCGCAATAACAGTATCGACGACACACCAGCTGCCGATTCCATAGCGGGCAATCTGTTTAACTTTACCACCTCTGCACCGACGCGCGGCAGCGATCGGGCCAATGATGTGTTTGCCGAGATTGAGGTTCCGTTGCTGAAGAATCTACCGGCCATTCAAGAGCTCACCCTGAACGCATCGAGCCGCTGGTCCAATTACGAGTCCTATGGTTCTGCATCCACCTACAAAGCCGGTGCGTTGTGGACGCCGGCGAGTTGGCTCACCCTGCGTGGAACCAGTGGTACTTCCTACCGCGCTCCGGCCTTGTATGAACAGTTCCTGGGTGCCACCTCCGGCTTCGTGAGTTCTCAAAACGACCCTTGCAATAACTGGGATTCGTCAAGCCTCGCCGGTACCACACGGGCCAAAAACTGCCAAAGCGAAGGGCTTCCCGCCGGTTACACCGCCACGCAAAGCGTTTCGGTCATCAACTCTGGCGGAAGTGCCGCAGGCCTGAAGGCGGAAACTTCGACGAACAAGTCCTTGGGCGTCATTTTCCAGCCGGGCTTGCCGTCGGGCTGGGGTGACCTGTCGCTGGCTGTTGACCGTTTCGACATCCAGGTTGAAAACGGTGTTGCGCGCGCTGGATATAGTGCAATTCTGAGCCGCTGCTATGACGACCCGGCGTTCCGCGCCGGTGGCGGTTTCTGCCGCCTGATTGCGCCACGCAACCCGGTGAACAATGCGCTCACTGTGAACGACAGCTACGTCAATTTGGCGACCGACATCTCCCGCGGCTACGACTTCACCGGGCGCTACACCAACGATGTGGGCGTCGGCCGTCTGCGCATGAACTTGCAGCTCACACATTACATCGAGCAGTCCAACAAGTTGTTTGCCGAGGACACACTCGACAACACCAGTGGCACGCTTGGGCAACCTAGTTGGTCGGGCGTCCTGGACGTTAACTACACCGTGAAGGCCTGGAACTACTACTACGGGCTGGAGTGGGTCGGCAAGACGTCGAGCTACGATTACTATGGGGAAGATCCGGCAACGAGCACCTATAAGCTCGACACTCCCAACTACTTCCTGCACTCGGCGTCCATCACGTACAAAGACACGGTTGGCAAGTGGAGCGCCACGTTTGGCATTCGCAACCTGGCCGACGTGAAGCCCTCGGCAATTTCTTCAGGGGTTGTCAGTCGGGTTGGCAATGCCCCGCTGTACAGCGGTTATGACTACACGGGCCGTCGCTTCTTCGTGAACGTGTCGAAGACGTTCTAATCAACGTCACCGAAGGCCCTGACAATCGAATTGTCAGGGCCTTTTTTTATTTAGGGATTGATCGTGAAAAATGTAGCCTCATCATTGAGTCGCGCTGCAACCTGGGTGGCACTTTCGTGCCTGTTTGCAGTTCAGGCCTCGGCGCAAACAGCCTCGCCAACGGCGACCATCCGGGTTCCGACCCCGGCACAGTTGGCGCAGTTTCCTGCCATGACGGGCTTTCGGGTTTCACCCGATGGCAAGCACATGCTTGCCATTGAAAGCGCGGGTGACACGCGCAGCATCGTGGTCTGGAAACTGGCTGATCTGTCGACCAAGCCCACAGTTATCGGAGCCAGGAACATGCAGATCCGAAGTGCAAGGTTCTTGAAGAATGATTTGCTGGAGGTGGTTCTGATGCAGCCCTACGACCTCCGTGGCGATGAGTTCGTAAAGACATTCATCAATAAGCTGCTGTTCACGGATCTGGAAGGGAAAAATTGGATTGAGCCAATGGCGGCAGCCGATATCGCCCGCTCGGCAGATGCCAAGATCCAGGCAGCGCTCTTCAACCCGTCGGTGCTGAGCCGCATGCCGGCCGACCCGGACCACATCGTGCTGGAAAGTGACTCCCGGGGCGAAACCCGGGACGTGTTCCGCTACAACGTGCGAACAGGCACCGCGACCCGATTGATGCGGCTGGGCGAGTTCGATAGCAATGTCTGGGTCAATGCGGCAGGCGTTCCTTGGGCGAAGGCGCGCGCCGGAACCGATGGTAGCGGTGCGTTTGTTGCAATCGATTTTCGCGCGACCAACGGCGATTGGGAGGAACACTTCCGCAGTTATGTCAAAAATCGTGATGTGGTGGATGTCATAGCGCCCGGCGCAAAGGCCAACATCGCCATCATCCGCAGTAATGTTGGACAAGAGTTCTCGAGCATCTACGAGTACGACATTGCGACGAAGAAAAAGGTTTCCACGCTGTTTGAGCACAAATTCTTCGATGCCGTTGGTGTGCGCAGTTTGGCAACCGATGATAGTGCACCAGGCGCGGATGGTTTTGATGGCTACACCTACGAAGGAGTCTCAGGCGGAGATGTCCACTGGGAAAATCCGGAAATTGACGCGGTGATTCGAGGCATAGCGCAGGCTCTGGGGCTTAAGCAAACCAATCAGAAGTTGATGGCGGTTTCGGGATCGAGCCAAGCCGAGGTGCCCTCTTTTGACGGTGTGTCGGTGCGATTGATGCAGCGCATTCCCGGCGAAACACCGACCTACCTGTTCCGGGTCAGTGGCCTCAACTACCCGACCGAACATTACCTGTTGCAAAAGCAAAATTTGCGCTTGTTGGCCAAAGAGTATCCCGCCATCGACCGGGCCGCTTTGGGAACAGCGCGTTTCACCTATTACCCCGCGCGTGACGGGCTGAATATTCCCGCCTACCTGACGGTTCCGAACGAAAAACTGTGCGGCCCGGGGCCATATTCGGCAGTGGTACACCCGCATGGCGGCCCGTGGGCCCGCGATACGATGGATTTCGATGGATCAGGCTGGGTGCCTTTGCTGGTGACGCAATGCCGGGTGGTGCTGCAACCGCAGTTCCGCGGCTCTGCTGGCTGGGGCCGCACGCTGTGGCTTGCCGGCGACCGCGAGTGGGGTCAAAAGATGCAGGACGACAAGGACGATGGAGCACGATGGCTGATCAGCCAGAAACTGGCTGACCCGCACAAGATAGCGATGTTCGGATTTTCGTACGGCGGTTATGCGGCTTTCGCAGCAGCAATACGGCCGAACGACCTCTACAAGTGCGCGATTGCCGGCGCCGGGGTATCTGACATCGAGAGAATTTCATCAAGACTTTACACAAACCCTTTCTTCAAAGAGGCCCAGGAGTCAACGATTCGCGGGCTGAACCCACTGACGCAAGCCGACAAAATCAAGATCCCCATCATGGTCTACCACGGTGATCGGGATCGAACGGTTCCGCTGATTCAGTCAGACCTGTTTGCAGATCGGGCCAAATCCTCGGGCAAGCCGGTTGAATACCATGTACTAAAGGACTATGCGCATGGCCCCGCGTGGACGCGTCAAACGATGACCCAGCAGTTGACCATCATCAGTGACTATTTGAAGTCCGGCTGTAGTGGCGGCCTCTGAGTCTCGCAAAGTCGCAGCGGAATTTTCCACCCCGACTTTGTTTAGCACAGCCAAGTTACAACACGATGTATTTTGGCAACAAGCGGGGCTGATTTGACGCAATTGGGTTAGCCCCAATTCAAATTTACAAACTTTTACCTTAAAGTCGCCACATGGAAACAGAAACAGGTCGGGAACGCGTTCCGACCTGTCGCCGATGTTGGTGCAAGTTTTCTCTGCTCTGATTTCCAATCGACCGAAGGAACACTCATGAATAATGGAACACGTGGCGGTGCGCGTCTGCATGGCGCAAAGACGTTCAGCCACACCAAGCTATGCACGGGTCTGGTGCTCGCATTTGGTGGTCTTGTCATAGCGCCCGGATCTGTCTTTGCGCAGGACACCGCAACTTTGCAGCGGGTCGAGATAACCGGGTCGTCGATCAAGCGCGTCGTCGATATCGACGCGGCCCTGCCGATTCAGGTTATCAGTGCTGACGAGCTGCGCACAACCGGCGTCACCAGCACCGAAGGTGCGGTCGCAAGAATCGTTTCCAGCCAATCCATGCAGGGCGCCTCACAGTCGGTGGGCGCGGGTACCCAGGGCGCCTCTTATGCAAACTTGCGCGGTATCGGTACCAACAAGACGCTGGTGCTCTTGAACGGCCGCCGGGTTGCCAACTTTGCCTTCAGTTCCTCCTCTGTCGACCTGAACACGATCCCGTTCTCGGCTATTGATCGAATTGAGGTCCTGCTCGACGGCGCATCGGCCATTTACGGCACCGACGCCATCGGTGGCGTGATCAACTTCATCACCAAGAAGAACTACCAGGGCATTGACGCCACTGTCAATGGCAGCTTCCCGTCGAAGGACGGCGGAGGCAAGAAGGGCTTCCAGATCAGTGCCGGCTTCGGCGACCTGGAAAAGGACAACTACAACGTCTTCTTCACCGGTGACGTGCAGAAGAACCAAGTAATTACCGCCATCCAGCGCGACTTTGGCAGCACCGGCGTGATTCCGGCAGCGGGCTTGGTCAAGACTTCGGGCACCAGTTTCCCGGGCAATTTCTCGCAGGGCAGCCTATCCGGAAATCCGTCTTTGCCGGGCTGCGCGCCGCCGTTCTCGCTCTACCTGACCAGCGTATCGTCCAAGACCTGCCGATTTGACTACACCGCCTATATCGATCTGGTGCCGGAAACCGAAACCAAGACCTTCATGGCTCGCGGCTCGATCAAATTGAACGCCAATAATGTCCTGTCCCTGGAATATATGGGGACCAACAACACGAATCTGGCAAACGTCGCGCCGGATCCGCAGACCGGGCTCACGATGACGCCGAGTAGCCCGTTCTATCCCAAGACTTATCCCGGCATCGACCCGACCAAGAACATCACCGCCGGCTGGCGCATGATTCCTGCCGGTCCGCGCGCCAGCCAGAGCTCAACCGATGCCAATCGCACCGTCTTGTCCCTCGAAGGCTCATCGGGCAAATGGGACTACAAAGCCGGCCTGTTCGCCGCCGAGAGCAACGGAACCGCGAAACTGACGGGCGGCTATCTCGACCACGCCCAGATCCTAGCCGGCGTCAAGAATGGCATACTCAATCCGTTCGGGGACCAGACTGCGGCCGGGGCCGCCGCCCTCAACGCCGCTACCTTGCTTGGTGACTATCAAAAGGCCAAGGGAACCACCACCGGCGTCGATGCCGGGGCCTCGACCCAGTTCGGCAGTCTGACGGGGGGAGCGATCAGTGCCGCCATTGGTGCCGAGTTCCGCAAGGACAAGTACAGCAATGACACCAATGATGCCCTGGTGATTGCCGCAACCTCGCTCGGCGCCTCGCCCTACCACGTGACCGGTGACCGGGACATCTGGGCCGTCAGTGGCGAAATGCTGTTCCCGTTCACCAAGGAACTGGAGATGACGCTGGCCGCCCGCTACGACCATTACTCCGACTTCGGCTCCACTTTCAATCCGAAAGTGGCAGTGCGCTGGACACCCGCGAAGAATGTCAACTTCCGTGGGTCCTACAACACCGGCTTCCGTGCCCCGTCGCTCGATGAAATGTATGGGCCTCAGACCGTCAGCTACACCGCCAACGCGTATGACGATCCGCTGCTGTGCCCGGGCGGCAAGGTTGCGGCCAATGGCGTCGAGTCGCGCGACTGCGGCCAGCAGGCGCAGATCCAGAGCGGTGGCAACCCGGCACTGCAGCCCGAGAAGTCCAAGACCTTCACCTTTGGTGTGGCGTTGGAGCCAGTCAAGAACCTGACCGCCTCGATCGACTACTGGAACATCAGGTTGACCGACCAGATCAGCGGGTTCCCGGAACAGGCCATCTTCGATGACCCGACCCAATATGCCGCGCGCTACCACCGCTGCAACACCCTGTCGGTTGCCGTGCAAAACACGCTCGACCGCTGCGGCGGCGAATGGCTGAACAGCAATGCGCTGGGCTACGTGACCGGCTTGATCGACAACCTGGGTAACGTCAATACTGACGGCATCGATCTGGCGGCGGGCTATGGCTTCAACACGGATTATGGGCGTTGGAATTTCAGCTGGCATGGAACCTGGATTCACAGCTATGAATACCAGCGCAACAAGGGCGATGTCTACATTCAGAACGTCGGCATGTATCAGGACTCGAGCCCGGTGCTGCGCTGGGTGCATAATTTCGGCGTGAACTGGAAGATTGGCGACTTCTCGACACTGCTGAACGTGAACTACAAGTCAGGTTATACGGATGAGAATACGGGCGTCGCTCCCGAGTTCGCTGGTGGCGTCAGTTCATACACCGTGGCCGATCTGGCAGTGACCTACACTGGCATCAAGCACACCAAGATCACGCTCGGTGTGACGAACCTGTTCGACACCAAGCCGCCGTTCACCAACCAAGGCACAACCTTCCAGCAAGGTTATGACCCGCGTCTGACCGACCCGACGGGCCGCGCTTTCACGGTGCGTGCTGGCGTGTCGTTCTGATGAGCTGAGCGGTCGACATGACCTCAAGAAACGCGGGCTTCGGCCCGCGTTTTTTTCGGACTCCGCTTTTGCTACTTGGTGTTCAGCTTGAGGTCTTGGGTGCAGCCTGCGCCTTGAACACGCCAGAACAGGCGGCCCGGGTCTCATCTTCGGCCGGCAAACGCTCGCAGATCGCATCAAGCTGCAACTTCAGTTTGCCCAGCGCCGAAGCATGCTGACCGGTCTGGTTCCAGGCCAGCAGACGCTGGCCCATTTTCTCGATGCTGCGCCGGTTGCGCTCGTAAAACGTCTCTGGCACCGCGTCCAGTTCGGCCAGCACGCCGGAGGCAGCCTTTTCAATCCGCGCTGAATCCTGCGGGCTGAGTTCGATCAAGCGGTTCACATACCCAGTGCCCCACTGCAAACGCGTCGCCGGGCCCCTGGACGCTTTCCAGGCCTGCTCCGCCCAGTCCAGCGCCGCCTTCGCGTCGCCACGCGCCCTGGCGTTGGAGGCGAGCACCAGCATGTGATAGTAAGGCGACAGCGCGTGCGGCAACTCGGCTTTCAGCATCGCGTCCGACTCGGCCAGCAGTCCGGCCTCGCTCAGCAGGTCTGCGGCGTTTGGAATGACGGCCTGGCGCTCGTAAATGCTGGTCGTTGCCTTGTCGGAAGCCACCACCGCGGAGCGCACCTGGTTCAGCAAGGCGGCATCGAGCACCACCTTGTCGGTCTTCGATCGACCCAGCTTGGCCAGTGCCACTTTGGCCGACACCGCCGACAGACGATCAGAAGTGGAGAGCGTGCGATCGAACGCGAAGGCATCCAGCACCGCGTTCCACGCCGTCAGCAAGCTGCCGCGCTCAGTGCTGCCGGCAACCGTCAACAGGCCCAGCAGTTCGTCCCCGTAGTTCACCAGCAAATCGAAGTTGCTGCGCGCCAGTGCCGCGTCGCCCAGGATTTGCCGCACCCGGGCGAGTGCAGCCGCCGGGTCCGGCAAGGCCGACTTGTCCTGCGCCGCCGCTACCATCGCCTTCAGGGCCAGCCGTGAGGACGCCTCTCGCTGCTGCGCCGGACAGCGTTGCGCCAGCTTGTAGAGGGTCGCACTGCGTTCCTTCAACGGCACCAGCTGCGCCTCGTCCTGCTCCCACGAATAGTAGGCCAGCGCTCGCCAGGCTTCGGGTGGCAGTGTGTCGCTGCTGCCCCCGAGCGCCGTCCGCAGCGACTCCTTGGCCGAACTGCCAGTTGCCAGACCCAGGGCCAGCACTTCCATGTACTGGCTCGCCTCGACCTCGCCCGGCAGGCGCATCAACTCGCTGCCGTCGGGCCGCAACAGAATCATGGTTGGATAGCCGCGCACCTTGAAGCGGGTACCTAGCTCTTGCGCGCCCGGCGTGTCGCCGTCGAGGTAGACCGGCACGAACAACTTGCTGCGCGCTATGAAATCCTGCCGATTGAAGACCGTAGCCTTGATCTGGTTGCAGGGTGGACACCAGACCGCGCCCCAGTACAGAAACACCGGCTTGTTGGCGGCGCGGGCCTGGGCAAAGATCGGATCGATATTGGCGCCCGCTGGCTTGACCCAGGCCACCGTGGCGGGGGCCACGACCGCCGCGGGCGCGGACGCCTCCGGTGTTCTGGAGCAGGCCGGCAGTAGCAGGCACAGCATCAGTGGAACCGGCAGACACCTCACGCTGAAGCCCTCTCAAGCCGCCAGCGCCAGACCGCGCGGAATGGCCCCGAGCAATTGCTGGGTATAGGGGTGCTGCGGTCGGGCGTAGATCTCTTCGGAACTGCCGCGCTCCACGATTTCGCCCTGACTCATCACCAGGATCTCATCGGCCATGTATTTCACAACCGCCAGGTCGTGGCTGATGAAGACATAGGTCAAACCGAACTCTTCCTGCAAGTCCAGCAACAGATTGAGCACGGTGGCCTGCACGCTGACATCGAGCGCGCTGACACTTTCGTCGCAGACAATGATTTCTGGTTTCATGCTCAGACAGCGCGCGATTGCGATGCGTTGCCGCTGACCACCCGAAAACTCATGCGGATATTTGCCAAAATCGTCGCGCCTCAAGCCGACCCGCTCAAGCAGTGCCAGCGCCAGCCGCGCGCGATCGTCGTCGCTGCTGCCGATGTTGTGAATGCGCATCGGCTCGATCAGAATCTGCCCCACGCTGAAGCGCGGGTTCAGGCTGGCATAAGGATTCTGAAAGATGATCTGAATGCGACTGCGGTAGGGGCGCATCTGAGAGGCGCTGAGCTGCGTCAGATCGAGTCCTTCGAACCGGATGCTGCCAACCGTGGCATCGGTCAGGCGCGTCAACATCATGCCGATCGTGGTCTTGCCGGAACCCGACTCGCCGACAACGCCCAGCGTGCGGCCCTTGTAGAGCGAGAAGCTGGCGCCTTTGACCGCGCTGAAAGTGTTGCGCCTGAAGAATCCCGCTTTGAGCGCGTAGTCCTTGCCCAGACCGCTTACTTCGATCAGGGCCGGCCCGCTGACTGGCGCGCTGCCACGCTGCTCGGTGACAAGCGGTCTTTGGTTCATGATGTCGTCGATCACGGGCAAGCGTCGCGGCCGCGAATCCATGCGCGGCCGACAGGCCAGCAGCGCCTTGGTATAGGCATCGCTCGGAGACTTGAAGATGTGTTCGACCTCCCCCGCCTCACGAACTTCGCCGCTGCGCATCACCACCACGTGGTCCGAGATCTCACCGACCAGGCCGAGGTCGTGACTGATGAACAGCATGCTCATCTTCTGACGCTGCTGCAAAGCAGCCAGCAAATCCATGATCTGGCGCTGCACCGTGACATCGAGCGCAGTGGTCGGCTCATCGGCGATCAGCAACTTCGGCTCGCAGGCGATCGCCATCGCAATCATGACGCGCTGTTGCTGGCCACCCGAGAGCTCATGCGGGTAGGACTTGAGGCGTTCCCTGGCGTTCGGGATGCCGACCTCGGTCATCAGTTCCAGCGTCCGATCCAGCGCCTGCCTGGCGCTCAATTTCAGGTGAATGCGAAGCACTTCGGCGATCTGCTCACCGACCGTGAATACCGGATTGAGCGAACTCATCGGCTCCTGAAACACGACCGAGATGTCCTTGCCGCGCAGACGCCGCATGTCTTCAATCGGAACAGCCAACAGGTCAACTCCGTTGTAGAGAATCTTGCTGCGGACGTCGACGCTGGCGTTGTCGGGCAGCAGGCGCACGATGCTCATGGCGCTGACACTCTTGCCGCTGCCCGATTCACCCACCAGCGCGACCGTGCTATTGACGGGAATGTCGAAGCTCACACCGCGCACAGCTGCAACGTTCTCGGTCTTGCCCATGCGAAAGGACACGTGCAGATCCTGCACACTGATCAGTGGGTTCATGACATATTCTTTGGTAAATCCATCCACGTCATTGCGGACTTGATCCGCAATCCAGGGTTCGCGTAGCACTGGATGCCGGATCGAGTCCGGCATGACAAGAGGGGCATTGTCTGCATCATCTCAACGCAGTTTCGGGTCGAGCGCATCGCGCAGCGCATCGGTCAACAATGCGAAGGCGGTGACAAAGGTCGCCATGAACAGGGTCGCGGCCAGCAACTGCCACCACTTGCCCTGCACCAGTTCGGTCTGCGCTTCGGACAGCATCGTGCCCCAGCTCACCATGTCGATGGGCACGCCCAGGCCGAGGAAGGACAGAATGACCTCAGCCTTGATGAAGCCGACCACATGCAGGCTCAGTTGCACCAGGATCACGTGGCTGATGTTGGGCAGGATGTGAGTGAACATGCGCGAGGTGTGGGAGGCGCCAATCGCTTCGGCGGCACGCACGTACTCGCGTGAGCGGTGCTTCATGTATTCGGAACGCACGAGCCGGTAAATACCGGTCCAGCCGACCAGGCTCAGGATGATGACAACGGTCCATGCACCACTGCCTAACGTGCCCGCCAGCGGCCCCGACTTGAGCACCGCCGCCAGCGAGAACACCAGCAGGATGTAGGGGATGGCGGTGAAGACGTTGTAGACCCATTCCAGAAGGTCCCCAATGCGGCCACCGAAATAGCCGCCAATGGCCCCCAGAAGGGTGCCAATCAGCGTCGCTACCAAGGCTGACGCGAGGCCGACTGTGATTGACACCTGTGCCCCCTTGATCGCCTTGCTCAGCACGTCGCGCCCCAGCTGGTCGCCACCCAGCGGCAAAGTGTCGGACTTCTGGACGATGGTGGCCTTGAATTTGGCGGCACGTTCGGCCCATTCCTGATAGCGCGGCGCCAGCGGATCAACGTCGCTGATGTCGACATTGGGTCCGGCAATCGACTCGACCACCGCGGTCTGCGAGCCGTCGGCAATCTTGCCAACAAAATGCGGGGCGGCAAACGGCGTGCCGACCTCCTTTTGCCAGTCTTTGGCCACCAGGCCCAACTGTGCCAGTAAAACCAGGACGATGAAGAAAACCGTAATCACCAGCGACACCATGCCGACACGATCGTTCTTCAGGCGCGCCCAGGACTGGGTCCAGACGCCGGGTGAACGCGGCAAGACTTGTAAGATTTCTGTGCTCATTTCAGTGTCACCCTTGGATCGACAAACTTGTAAAGCACGTCGGTGATCAGGTTGATCACCATGGTCAGCGCCGCCAGATAGACTGTGGCCGCCTGGATCACGGGATAGTCGCTACGATTCACAGCGGTGACGATCTCGCGACCAAGCCCCGGAATCGAGAAGAAGACCTCGATCAGGAAGGAGCCGATGAAGACACCCGGCAGTTCGGTCGCAACATTGGTCAGTATCGGAATCATCGCGTTGCGCAGCACATGCTTGAGCATGATCGCGTTTTCCGTGACGCCCTTGGCGCGTGCCGTGCGCACGTAGTCCTGGCCAATCTCATCGAGGAAGAAGCTGCGATACAGGCGCGTCTGCGGCGCCAGGCTCACCAGCACGGCCAGGAACACCGGCAGCGGCGCATAGGTCAGCAGGTTCTTCCAGACGCTGTTGCTCCAGCCCTGCACCGGGAACCAGCCAAGCACAAAGCCAAACAGGAATTGCCCAACGATGATGTAAACCAGAAAGCTGATGGAAAGCGCCACAGTGGTGATGATCATGATGGCGCGGTCGGTGAGGCTGCCGCGCACATAGGCCACGGCCAGACCGGCAATGATGGACAGCACCACTTCGAGCAGCAGGATCGGGATCATGATGGTCAGCGTCGCCGGCAGGCGCGTGGCAAAGATGTCAGAGATGGCCTCGTTGGTAGTCCAACTCTTGCCCCAGTTGAAGCTGAAGATCTGCTGTACAAAGACCCAGAGCTGCTCCCACACCGACTTGTCCAGACCGAGCTGTGCGCGCAGCGAGGCGATGCGTTCGGGCGAAGCTTTCAGGCCGGCCATGATCTCGACCGGATCACCCCCAAAGAACTTGAACAGAAAGAAGATCAGCAGAATCACCCCCAGCAGCGTGGGGACCATCTGCCAGATGCGTCGCAGGATGTAGGAAAACATATTGTGTGACTTTGGGGGCAATGCCCGTGAATATACTGTCCGCTGCGATTATGCTTGCGCCCGTAGCAATCGGCACGGGTGTTTTCAACCATGAACTTTCAATTTCCACGCCATCTTTGTCTGGCCTGCCTGCTTTTGCTCGGCATCGGCAGCGTGCCAGCGCAAACCAAAGCGCCCGAGAAGGTGCTGCGCTACGCATTCCAGGTGGCGGAAACCGGCTTTGACCCTCCGCAGTTGTCGGATCTGTACTCGCGCATCGCCACCGAAAACATCTTCGACTCGCTCTATGTCTACGACTACCTGGCACGGCCAGCCAAGATCAAGCCCAGCGTGGCGCAGGGCATGCCGGTTATCAGCGCGGACTTTCGCACCTACACCATCAAGATCAGGCCCGGCATCTACTTCTCCGACGACCTAGCCTTTGGCGGCAAGAAACGTGAGCTGACCGCCTACGATTTCGCCTACAGCTACAAGCGCATTTTCGACCCCAAGACCAAAAGCCAGGTCTACACCAATCTGGAGGAGGAGAAGCTCGTTGGCATGGAAGTACTGCGGCGCGAAGCGGAAAAACCCGGCGCCCGCTTTGACTACGAGAAGGAAGTCGAAGGCATACACGCGCTTGACCGCTACACCATCCAGTTCAAGCTGCAGGAACCAAAACCACGCTTCATCCATTCCCTGGCGGACGCCAGCGTTTTCGGTGTTGTGGCGCGCGAAGTGGTGGAGAAGTACGGCGACAAGATCATGGAGCATCCAGTCGGCACCGGACCCTTCAAGCTGGATCAGTGGGTGCGCTCGTCCAAGATGACCTTTGTACGCAATCCGAACTTCCGAGAGGAGTACTACGAGGCCGAGCCGCCGGCTGACGACGCTCGCTCGCAGGAAATTTACCGCCAGATGAAGGGCAAGCGCATCCCGCTGGTGGACCGCGTTGAGATTTCGATCATCGAGGAAGTCCAGCCGCGCTGGCTTTCATTTTTGAATGGGGACCACGATCTTCTGGAGCGCTTGCCAAACGCCTTCTCTTACCAGGCCATTCCAAACAATCAATTGGCACCGAATCTGCTCAAAAAGAAAATCTCGATGGACCGAATACCGGCGCCCGATGTCACCGTGACCTATTTCAACATGGAAGACCCGGTGGTCGGCGGCTACACACCGGACAAGGTAGCCTTGCGCCGCGCCATTGCCCTGGCCTACAACACCGAAGAAGAAATCCGCCTGCCACGACGCAATCAGGCGATTCCCGCGCAGGGGCCGATACAGCCGATGATTTATGGTTACGACCCGAAATTCAAGACCGAGATGAGCGAGTTCAACCGGGCCCGCGCGGTCGCCCTGCTCGACTTGTACGGCTACGTTGACCGCGACGGCGACGGCTGGCGTGACATGCCCGACGGCAAGCCCCTGCTCTTGCAATACGCCGCCACTCCAACCGCCTCCGACCGCGAGTTGAACCAGATCTGGAAGAAGAACATGGATGCCATCGGCATCCGGATCGAGTTCAAGACCGGCCAGTGGCCCGAACACCTGAAGGCGGCGCGCGCTGGCAAACTGATGATGTGGGGCCTGGGCTATAGCGCTTCCAACCCGGACGGTAATGATGCCCTGCAGTTCGCCTATGGCCCGGCCAAGGGCGAGGGCAATCTGGCGCGTTTCGAGAATGCCGAGTTTGACCGGCTCTATCGCAAGCAGCAATTGATGGCCGACAGCCCGGAGCGTCTGGCGATCATGCAGCAAATGGTCAAGATCATGGTCGCCTACATGCCGTACAAGTTTTCCACGCACCGCATCCTGACCGACATGATGCAGCCCTCGCTGCTTGGCTACCGGCGTCATCCCATATCAAGAGGTTTCTGGCGCTACGTCGACATCGACCCCGGCAAGCAGACACATTGATGCGACAAGCTGACGCACGATAATCACGCAACCATGAAGGAAGCCATGAAGCTCATCGCCAAACAAACCGCCGCCCTGTTGCTGGCCGGCGCCTTCGTCGCCAGCAACACGGCGGCAACGATCCCGCCTGGTGTGCAACTGCACGCCACGCAAACCCTGATCCGCAACAACGGCTCCGAGCCCGAAACGCTGGACCCGGCGATCGCCGAATCGGTGGGCGCCCACAACCTGATGCGCGACCTGTTCGAAGGGGTGACCGCCAATGACGCCGAGGGCAAGACGGTGCCGGGGGTGGCCGAGAGCTGGAAGCAGACCGACGCTACAACCTGGGTTTTCAAGTTGCGCAAGGATGCCAAATGGTCCAACGGCGATGTGGTGAGCGCCGATGATTTTGTTTACGGCATCCGTCGCTTCGTCGATCCCAAAACGGCGTCCACCTACGCTGCGACCTTCGGCGTGTTTCTGCTCAATGGCATGGCCGTGGTCAAGGGCATCAAAGCACCAAGCGAGGTCGGCGTCAAGGCCATCGACAAGAACACGCTCGAAGTCAAGACCGCCTTCCCCGTGACCTTTCTGCCCGAATTGATGAGCAACAATAACCTGGGGCCGGTGCACAAAGCCTCGCTGGAAAAATTCGGCAAGGACTGGACCAAGCCGGGCAATCTCGTCTCCAACGGCGCCTATGTACTCAAGGAGTGGCAGGTCAACAACCGCATCGTGATCGAGAAGAACCCAAAATACTGGGACGCCGCCAACGTGCAGCTCTCCAAGGTGACCTACCTGCCGGTGGAAGACGGTTACGCCGACGTCAAGCTCTACGAATCGGGCGAGAACGAGTGGGTTTACCAGGTGCCACCCGGCACCTACGACAAATACAAGGCGCAGTACCCGAAGGAAATCCGCAACGCACTGATGATCGGCCTGCGCTATTACTCCTACCAGACACAGGACCCGGTGTTCAAGGACGTGCGCGTGCGCAAGGCCCTGTCGATGGTGATAGACCGCGACATCCTGGCGCAACGCGTCACAGCCGACGGCCAGGCACCCGCCTACAGCGTGATCGTGGCCGGCACCAGCGGCGCCGACGTCACGCCCTACGAGTGGGCAACATGGCCGATGGAGAAGCGAGTGGCCGAGGCCAAGAGCCTGCTGCAGCAGGCTGGCGTCAAGGCCGGAGCCAAGTTCTCCTTCTCCTACAACACCAGCGAGTACCACAAGAAGATGGCGGTGTTCGCTGCCTCGGAGTGGAAGACCAAGCTCGGTCTGAATATCGAAACCGAAAGCATGGAGTTCAAGGTGCTGCTCAAGAAGCGCCACGACGGAACCTTCCAGATGGCGCGCAACGGCTGGAACGCCGACTACAACGACGCCACCACCTTTCTGGCGCTGATCCGCTGCGACTCCGACCAGAACAACAACTTCAACTGCAACCGCCAGGCCGAGGAACTGATCATCCAGGGCTCGAACAGCACAGACCCCGCCAAACGCCGCGCGCTGCTGACACAGGCTTCCAAGATGATCATGGACGACTACCCCATCATCCCGCTGCTGCAGTACTCGGTGCCGCGCCTGGTGAAGTCCTATGTCGGCGGCTATTCGCTGAATAATGCGCTCGATCGCTTCCGCTCGAAAGACCTCTACATCATCAAGCACTGAGTCCTGAACGATGTGGTCTTACAGCCTGCGCCGGGTGCTGGCGGCGATCCCCACCATGCTGGTGGTCATCACGGTCTGCTATCTGCTTTTGCACGCGACGCCGGGTGGGCCGTTTGACGGCGAGCGCAAGGTATCGGCTGCGGTACTGGCCAACCTGCAGGCCAAATACCACCTCGACCTGCCCTTGTGGCAGCAGTACCTGCTGTACCTGCAAAGTCTGCTGCAGGGCGACCTCGGCGCGTCTTTTCGCTACGCCGACTGGTCGGTCAACGATCTGGTTGCCGGTGCGCTGCCGGTGTCGCTCGCCATCGGTGGCGGCTCCCTGCTGCTGTCGCTGCTGATTGGCGTCGGACTCGGCATTTTTGCCGCCCTGCGACAGAACAGCGCGGTCGATTACCTGGTCATGCTGCTGGGCAACGTCGGCAGTGCGCTGCCGAGCTTTGTGCTCGGGCCGGTGCTGATCATCATTTTCGCCATCGGCCTGCATTGGCTGCCAGCCGGCGGCTGGAACAATTTCGAGCTGCGCTTCATGGTACTGCCGATCGCCCTGTTAACTGTCATCAACGTCTCGACCATCGGCCGCGTCATGCGCGGCAGCCTGATCGAGGTGTTGCACAGCAACTTCATCCGTACCGCACGCGCCAAGGGCTTGCCAACGCGCGTCGTGGTCCTGCGCCATGCGCTGAAGCCGGCCTTGCTGCCGGTGGTTTCCCTGCTGGGCCCGCTGGCGATCTCGTCGATCACCTCGGCGCTGGTGACCGAGACCGTTTTTTCGCTACCGGGCCTGGGCAAGCTGATCGTCAACGGCGCAGGCAACCGCGACTACACGCTGGTGCTGGGCCTGGTCGTGCTGATCACGGTGCTGACGGTGGCGCTGAACCTGCTGGTCGATCTGGCCTACGCTTGGCTCGACCCCAAGATCCGCTATTGACATGCCATGCTAAAGGCCAATGAGATCGAAGCTCTGGTGCAGGGGCGCAGCCTGTGGAGCGATGCACGTATGCGCTTCATGCGCAACAAGGCAGCGCTGCTCAGCCTTTGCCTGCTGGCGTTGATCGCCCTGGCCTGCGTCGTCGGACCCTGGCTGTTGCCGCATGCCTTTGACAGTGCCGACTGGGACGCGATGAGCATCCCGCCGAGCTGGAAGAACTCGCACTTCTGGGGCACCGATGATGCCGGGCGCGACCTGCTGGTGCGCTGCCTGATCGGCGGGCGCGTCTCGCTCACCGTCGGACTGCTGGCGACACTGGCGTCGGTCTCGCTCGGCATTGTGTGGGGCGCCACGGCCGGATTCATGGGCGGCAAGATTGACTCGCTGATGATGCGCATCGTCGACATGATGTACGCCATCCCCTATTTGCTGATCGCCATTTTGCTGGTGACCATTCTGGGCCGCGAGTTCTATCTGGTGGTGCTGACCATCACGGTTTTTTCATGGATGGACATGGCGCGCGTGGTGCGCGGCCAGACCCTGTCGCTGCGAGCAATGGAATACGTCGAGGCGGCGCGCGCCATGGGGGTTTCGACGACGCGCATCATCTTTAGACACATTGTGCCCAATCTGCTCGGCGTTGTGGTGATCTACACCACCGTCACGGTGCCCGGCGTGATCCTGACGGAGTCGGTGCTGTCCTTTCTGGGACTGGGGATTCAGGAGCCGATGACCAGCTGGGGCGTGCTGATTCAGGACGGCGCCAAGGCGATGGAAGTGTCACCCTGGATTCTGCTGTTTCCGGCCGGTCTGCTGTCGGTCACACTGTACTGTTTCAACTTCATTGGCGACGGTCTGCGCGACGCGCTCGATCCGAAAGAACGGTAAGCGACATGTCTTTGCTGGAAGTCAAGAATCTGAGCGTGCAGTTCAATACCCCGGACGGTCTGGTGACCGCCGTCAACGACATCAGCTTCGCTCTGGAGCGCGGGCAGACCCTGGGCATCGTCGGCGAAAGCGGCTCCGGAAAAAGTCAGGCGGTACTCGCCATCATGGGCCTGCTGGCGATCAATGGTCGCGCCAGTGGCCGGGCGCTCTTCGAACAGCAGGACCTGCTGAGCCTGCCAGCGCGCGCCTTGAACAGCATACGTGGCAACCGTGTGGCCATGATCTTTCAGGATCCGATGACCTCGCTCAATCCCTATCTGACGGTAGAGCGGCAAATGACCGAGGTGCTCGAACTGCACAAGGGCATGACGCGCAGTCAGGCCAGGGTGCGTTCGGTGCAGGCGCTGGACGCGGTCAAGATCCCGGAAGCGGCGCGCCGCCTTGGCATGTACCCGCACGAGTTTTCCGGCGGCATGCGCCAGCGCGTCATGATCGCGATGGCCCTGCTGTGCGAGCCCGATGTGCTGATCGCCGATGAACCGACCACTGCACTGGATGTCACGGTGCAGGCGCAGATCATCGCCTTGCTGCGTGATCTGCAACGTGACCATGGCACGGCCATCGTCATGATCACGCATGACCTGGGCGTGGTCGCCGGTCTGTGCGACGAGGTCATGGTGTTGTACGGCGGGCGGGTCATGGAACAGGGCAGCGCCGAATCGATCTTTTATCAACCCACGCATCCCTACACCCTGGGACTGCTGGCCGCGATACCCAGAATCGAACAGGGCGGGCAGACCCTGCTGGCAATTCCCGGCGCGCCGCCCAACATGGCGCGCCTGCCAGCCGGTTGCCCGTTCAGTGAACGCTGCAACTGGGCTGAGCCGCGTTGCGCCAGTCAGCGTCCGGCGCTGTCGGCGCTAAGTGATCGTCCGGGCCTGCTGCGGGCCTGCCACAAGAGTCCGGGCGAGATCAGTCTGCCGGCCGGGACGGGGCAAGCGTGATGCCGTCCTCGCCCCTGCTTTCGGTGCGCGAGTTGAAGGTCCACTTCGAGCTGGCCGGCGACTCGGTCTGGCCCTGGGCCCCGGCGCGCGTGCTCAAAGCCGTTGATGGCATCTCGTTTGATCTTCTTCCCGGCGAAACCCTGGGCATCGTGGGCGAGTCGGGTTGCGGCAAGTCAACGCTGGCACGCGCCATGCTGAACCTGATTCCTGCCACTGCCGGCAGCATTGTGTGGCAAGGGCAGGAGATGCGCGGCGCCGACCGTAGTGCCTGGCAAGACCTGCGCAAAAGTGTCCAGATGATTTTTCAGGATCCGCTGGCTTCGCTCGATCCGCGCATGACGATCGGGCAAATCATCGCCGAGCCGATACGCACCCATCTACCCGGCCTGGCGCAGCGCGAGGTCATGCAAAAGGTGCGCTCCATGATGGAGCGGGTCGGTCTGACCGAGCAACAGATCAACCGCTACCCGCACGAATTCTCCGGCGGCCAGTGCCAGCGCATCGGCATTGCCAGAGCGCTGGTGCTCGAGCCCAAGCTGGTGATTTGCGACGAGCCGGTGTCGGCGCTCGACGTCTCGATTCAGGCCCAGATCATCAACCTGCTGATGGAATTGCAGGCCCAGATGGGGCTGGCGCTGGTCTTCATTGCGCATGATCTGGCGGTGGTGCGGCACATCAGCCAGCGCGTGCTGGTGATGTACTTGGGACGGGCCATGGAACTCGCCGGCAAGGAGGCGATCTACCGTGCGCCGAGCCACCCCTACACGCAGGCTTTGCTGAGCGCGATTCCGACACCCGACCCGCGGCGCGAGCGCAACAAGAAACTCGAACTGCTGCAAGGCGATCTGCCGTCACCGATCAACCCGCCGTCAGGCTGCATCTTTCGAACCCGCTGTCCGAAGGCATTGCCGCGCTGCGCCGAGCAGAGACCCGAGTTGCACGCGCTCAACGCCGACACCCAGGTCGCCTGCGACCTGATCTGAGAATCAGCGCAGCCTGAGCGCCTGTTCGACGCCCCGGTTCGCCAGTTCATCGGCACGTTCGTTGCCAGGGTCGCCATCATGACCGCGGACCCAGCGCCACTCGATCTTGTGGCCAGCGCCTTGAACCAGCGCATCAAGCCGCTGCCAGAGATCGACATTCTTCACTGGCTGTTTGGAGGCTGTTTTCCAGCCCCGCGCCTTCCAGCCATCGAGCCATTCGGTCATGCCCTTGAGCACGTATTGACTGTCAACGTGCAGCTTGACATGGCACGGGCGCTTCAGGGCCGAGAGCGCCTCGATCACTGCCATCATTTCCATGCGGTTGTTGGTGGTCGACAGTTCACCGCCAAACAGTTCTTTTTGTGTGTCTTTCGCCTTCAGCAGCACGCCCCAGCCGCCCGGCCCCGGATTGCCCTTGCAGGCACCGTCGGTGTAAATGTCAATCGTGTTCAATCAGGCTTCCCCATGCTTGCGTCGATGATGGTGTCAGATCGGTGGTTCAGGCCGGCGCTACCGGCGATCGACACCGGGGCTGCGGCCACCGCTCTGGCGGCCCGCCAGGCCGGACTGAGCAGCGTCACTCCGCGCACCCGCTTCACTGCCACCAAGAAATAAACAGCGCCAAAAATCGGCCACCAGCGCTTGCCAAGCCAGTCCATCCAGGCGAATTGACGCGACCATTTTTCACTCGCCAGAGCCGGCCGGTAACAGCCGAAACGGCCGACCTCGACATCAAAGCCCAGCAGCCGCAGCCAATCGCGCAAGCGCCAATAGCCGATGAACTCCTCTTGCGGCAAGAACAGTTTGCCGAAGCCCAGGCGCCGGTACAGATAGGCGCGGCGCTGGCGCAAACCCCACAGCGAAACCGGATTCAAACCGCAGATCACCACGCGTCCTTCGGGCACCAGGACGCGCTCGACCTCGCGCAGCGTGGCATGCGGATCGCGCGCCAGTTCAAGCGAGTGCGGCAGCACCACCAGATCCAGCGAGCTGGCGGGAAAGGGCAAGGCCGAAAAATCAGTCACCACGGCTGCTCCCGGCGCTGGGGTCGTCGTGGCCAGCCAGCGGTGCGGCATGCGATTGGCTTGGAGGGCGTTGAGTTCGCTCAAACCCAGCTGCAAGGCATGGTAGCCAAACAGGTCGCTCACGGCCGCATCAAGTTGGGCGCGCTCCCACGACAGCAGATAACGTCCGGGCGGCGTAGCGAACCAATCGTGCAAACCTATAATTTGATCGTTCATGAAACTAATTCCACTACCCGCCTTCACCGACAACTACATCTGGTTGTTGCACGATGGCCAGCAAGCCTTGGTGGTTGACCCCGGTGCGGCCGAGCCCGTGCTGCAAGCGCTGTCGCGCCTTGGCCTGCAACTCGAAGCCATTCTAGTCACGCATCACCACCCTGACCACACCGCCGGCGTCGATGCCTTGCGTCAAGCCAGCGCTGCTAAAGTATTTGGACCGGCACACGAGATGATGCCCGAGCCTTTGAGCCGACTGGGCGATGGCGCAAAAATTGAGTGCCTGGGCTTGCGCTTCGAGGTCATCGAGGTCCCGGGCCACACCGCTGGCCATATCGCGTATTACTGCGCAAAGGTGGATCAGGCGCCGCTGCTTTTTTGCGGCGACACCCTATTCAGCGCCGGTTGTGGAAGGCTGTTTGAGGGCAGTCCGGCGCAGATGTTGAACTCACTTGACCGCCTGGCTGCGCTGCCAGACTCGACCCGCGTCTGCTGTGCTCACGAGTACACCTTGAGCAACCTGAAATTCGCCTCTGCGGTGGAGCCGCATAACCAGGCCCTGGCAGCTTACTTCGAGACCGTCCAGACACTGCGCGCCAAGCAGCAGATCACCCTGCCCTCGACCATTTTGCTGGAGCGTCAGATCAACCCGTTCCTGCGCTCGCGCGAGCCGACTGTGGTTGAGGCCGTGCAGCGCTTCGCGGCATCAGCCAATGATGAAGTCAGCGTCTTCGCCGCGCTTCGTCAGTGGAAAAACGAATTCCGATGAAAATCATTACCCTGGTCTGCCTCGGCAGCCTGATCTGGCTGGCGGGCTGCGCCAGCACCGGCGTCACGCTTCCCGCAGCGCCCAAGGCCGACACCGAAACCGTGCCTGGCGCCAGCGCAGCCGCACCGGACGCGGCCCCAGTCGGCGTGCCCCCGACGGCGGCTGCGGACCACGCCTTGTTGCCCATCACAGCAAGCCATGCCAGTTCCGGTTCGGTTGCGCCCCTGGTACCCCCCGCCGATCTGTGGGAGCGCATCCGCCGCGGTTACGCCATGCCCAATCTGGAGAGCAGTCTGGTGCACGACCGCGAGCTCTGGTACAGCAGCCGACCCGACTACATTCTTCGTATGACGGAGCGCTCACGCAAATACCTGTTCCACATCGTCGAAGAACTCGAACTGCGCAACATGCCGACCGAGTTGGCGCTGTTACCCTTTATCGAGAGCGCCTTCAACCCACAGGCGGTTTCCAGCGCCAAGGCAGCCGGCATGTGGCAATTCATGCCGGCCACTGGAAAGACTTTCGAGCTCAAGCAAAACGCCTTTCGCGATGACCGTCGCGATGTGCTGGCCTCAACCCGCGCCGCACTCGACTATCTGCAAAAACTGTATGCCATGTTCGGCGACTGGCAACTCGCACTGGCCGCTTACAACTGGGGCGAAGGCAGCGTCAGTCGCTCGATTGGCAAGAACCAGCGCGTCGGCCTGGGCACCGGCTACAGCGAGCTCACGATGCCAATGGAGACCCGTTTCTACGTGCCCAAACTGCAGGCGATCAAGAACATCGTCAGCGATCCGGCGGCTTTCAACTCGCGCCTGCCGCAGATCGAAAACCATCCTTATTTTCAGTCCGTCGACATCAAGCGCGACATCGATGTTGCGCTGGCAGCCAAGCTGGCTGAAATTCGTCTGGAGGACTTCAAGGCGCTCAATCCATCGGCCAATCGTCCCGTGATCCTGGCAGCCGGCACGCCCCAAATACTGCTGCCCTGGGACAATGCAACCATCTTTCAAAGCAATCTGGAAGCCTACGGCGGTGGCCGCCTGGCCAGTTGGACGGTCTGGCTGGCACCCACCACCATGCGGCCGGCCGATGCCGCCAAACGCGTCGGCATGACAGAGCAGGCGTTACGCAACGTCAACAACATTCCACCGCACATGGTGATCAAGGCCGGATCGAGCCTGCTGGTGCCGCGCGCCAGCCATCTTGAGACCGATGTCGCCGTGCATCTGGCCGACAACGGTCAATTGACACTAGCGTCGCTCAGTGTGCCAAAAAAGACAGGCCACAGGGCTGGCAAGCCGGTACTGCAAAGAAAGGCCGCACCCAAGGCAAAAACCACTGCCCGAAGCGCGCAGCACAAGAGCAAGACCGTTCGCCTGGTCAAACGCTAGCGAAGTTTGAACGGGTCTCGGACCCGCTTCGCAAACTCATTGCTGTAACTTCGGGAGAGCTCAATCTTGTCGACCTTGATGCTCGCATCAAAGGCGGCAAGCGCCTTCAGCACGGTCGCCGGACCCTCCTCGGGCATCAGACCGTCGGGAGAAATTGCCTCGCGTACCTTGTCCAGGGCCGCCAGATAGAGGGCACGGTCGCCCAGCAGGTATGCCTCCGGCACGGTCCGGATGATGTCGCTCGGGCCAGCCGTTTGCAGCCACTTCATGCCGTGTACCACCGCATTGGTCAGCGCCTGCAGCGTGTTCGGATGCTTCTCAACGAAATCAAGTGTGGCGTACAGGCAGGCCGCTGGCATCGGTCCGCCAAACAGTTCCAGCGTGCCTTTGAGGGTACGGCTGTCGGCAACGATGCGCACCTCGCCCTTTTGCTCCAACGCGGTGATGACCGGCTCGGTGCTGCAAATGGCGTCAATCTGTCCCGAGCGCAGGGCCGCCAGAGCCGCGCTGCCACTGCCGACAACTGCAAAGACGACATCGGCGGGCTTCAGACCGGAGCGGATCAGGGCGGTGCTGGCAAGCAGGTGGCTCAAGGAGCCTGAGGCCGAAATGCCGATCTTGCGACCCACCAAATTGGCCAGTGAACGATAGTGCGGCACAGTCCGGTGCGAAACACCCAAGGCAATACCCGGCGCACGGCCGAGCAGCGCAAAAGACTGAAACCGCTGCCCCCTCGATTGCAGGCTGATGACTTGCTGATAGGCAGCCCACGTCACGTCGGCCGAGCCGGCGGCGAAATCACCGAATTCGAGCTCCAGCCCCTGCGCCCTGAAGTAGCCAAGTTGCTCGGCAATGACCAGCGGCAAAAATTGAAAAGCCGATTTCGCCGCGACTGCCAATGTCAGCCGGTTCGTTTCGAGTCGCGGCTGGGCGCGCAGCGCCGGCGCCGCTACTGCTGCTGCCAGTGCAGCCGTCGCTGACGAAAAGAAGCGCCGGTTGCACCGGGTGATAGCCATTGGTTTGCTGTGCCCTTTCGGAATTGAATCTCGAATCAGCATAGCCCGCCCTGTCAGTGGGCGCATCGGGAACATCCCGTGCGGGTTATTACTTACGGACGGCGATCAACGCCGGTCCACCAGGGCATGGGCAATGGTACCGAGGTCGACATATTCAAGTTCGCTGCCTGCCGGTACACCGCGCGCCAGACGGCTCAAATGCAGACCCTTGGCCTTCAGCCCTTCACTGATCACGTGCGCGGTGGCCTCGCCCTCGGCGGTGAAGTTGGTGGCCAGAATGACCTCCTGCACGACGCCATCGCAGGCCCGCTCGAACAAGCCCTTGAGGCCAATGTCTTTCGGGCCGATGCCATCAAGCGGGCTGAGCTTGCCCATCAACACAAAGTACAGACCCTTGTAGGCGCCGGTGCGCTCGATCGCCGACTGGTCGGCCGGCGTCTCCACCACACAGAGCTTGCTGCTGTCACGCGCCGGGTTCAGACAGGTGCTGCAAACGACGTCCTGCGTGAACGTGTGGCAACGCTCGCAGTGCCGCATGCTGTCAACCGCAACCTGCAGCGCGTGCGACAAACTCAACGCCGCGGGTCTATCGTGCTGTAACAGGTGAAATGCCATGCGCGAGGCTGACTTCACCCCGACGCCCGGCAAGCGCCTGAGCGCCTGGATCAGCACCTCAAGCGAATTTGAATCAGCCACGCAGATTCAGAACGGAAACTTCATGCCGCCGGGCAGACCCGGCATGCCCGCGGTGATCTTGCCCATCTTCTCGGTCGAAGCTTCTTCCGCCTTGCGCACGGCGGCATTGAATGCCGCCGCCACCAGGTCCTCCAGCATGTCCTTGTCTTCGGCCAGCAGGCTGGGGTCGATGACGATGCGCTTGACGTCGTGCTTGCAGGTCATGGTGACCTTGACCAGGCCCGCGCCGGACTCGCCGGTCACCTCGACCAGACCCAGTTCGTCCTGCGCCTTCTTCATGTTTTCCTGCATCGCCTGTGCCTGCTTCATGAGACCGGCAAGTTGTCCTTTGTTGAACATCGATATTCCTTGATTTGGTTTGGATTGGTTGGGAAAAAAATTTAACCTGGCTTGATGCTTCCGGGAACAATTTTCGCCCCGAAATCCCGCATCATCGCCTGCACAAAGGGATCGTCAAAAATGATTTTCTCAGCCGCCAGTTGTCGCTCGGCGGCCTGCGCCACGTTGCGCCGCGCCGGGCTGTCCGTGACACGTCCGATTTCGACCGCCAGCGACACTGCGTGCCCTGCCGCCTGCAAGGCGCTGGCCAGCCGGTCACGGCTACCAGCTTGGTTGAGCGAGTCGCGCTCGACCCTGAGCAGCCACTGATCACTGTCGCGCGCCACCAGTTGCGACTGCAGTGCCAACTCGCGCACCATGGCGGTAATCGCCTCGTCAGCGATCAGTTGGCGCACCGTCTGCTGCCAAAAATCGCCCTCTTCGGTCGGAGCCAGGAGCGCGCCACCCGACTGGGCGGCCACGACCTCGGTTCGTGAATCGGCCTGCAAGCGCACTGGAATGGCGACGATCTTGCTCGAGGTCTGCGCCGCCGTCAGGGTCGACGGCTTGTTCTGTTCACTCATCAGAGGTTGGCCGGCACTCACCGTATGACTGACTACATGCAACTGCTGGCCCGGTGGCAGGGTCGACGGCGACGCTGTGCTTGCGGCGGGTGACGCCTCCGCTGCTGCTGCCTCAGGCGGTGCCGCAGCTACAAGCAGCGCTCGCGACTCAGGTCGGAGATTTTTCAGTGTTTTTTTTTCCGCCGCGGCCGACTGGCCTGACACCGGTTTGAAGGCCAGCAGACGCAAGAGCACCATGCTGAGCGCCGCATACTCGTCCGGCGCCAGCCCCAGGTCAGCGCGCCCATGCAGGCAAATGCTGTAAAGCAACTGCGTCTCATCGGGCGGCATCAGCGCTGCCAGACGACTGGTATCGAAAGCTTCGGGGTCGCTGTCATCGCTCGGAGCGGCAGCGGCAACTGCCTGAATCACCGCCATACGCTGCAACACCGCACTCATCTCGTCCAGCGTCGAGGCAGCACTCAGGCCATTCAGGCGCAGCACCTCGCTGGTTTCGAACACGGTCTTGCCATCGCCCAGCGCAAGGGCCTCGATCAGCTGAAACACATAAGTGTGATCGACACTGCCCAGCATCTGGCGCACCAGCGTCTCATCGAGCCGACCCGCGCCAAACGCAATGGCCTGATCGGCCAGGCTCAGGGCGTCGCGCATCGAACCGCGGGCGGCACGCGCCAGCAGTTTGAGCGACTGTGCATCGGCCGGCACGTTCTCGGTTTGCAGGACCTTCTGCAAATGTTCGCGGATGGTTTCGGGCGCCATCGGTCGCAGGTTGAACTGCAGACAGCGCGACAACACGGTGACCGGAACTTTTTGCGGATCGGTCGTGGCCAGCACGAACTTGAGGTATTCGGGCGGCTCCTCCAGCGTCTTCAACATGGCGTTGAAGGCGTGACCGGTGAGCATGTGCACTTCGTCGATCATGAAGACCTTGAAGCGTCCCAGCACAGGTTTGTAGACCGCCTGCTCCAGCAGCGACTGCACCTCATCGACGCCGCGGTTGGAAGCCGCATCGAGCTCGGTGTAGTCGATAAAGCGACCGGCATCGATGTCGCTGCAGGCCTGGCAGATGCCGCATGGCGTGGCCGTGATAGAGCCCTGCCCGTCACTCCCCTGGCAATTGAGCGACTTGGCCAGAATGCGAGACACCGTGGTCTTGCCGACACCGCGCGTGCCGGTGAACAGGTAGGCATGGTGCAAGCGCTGGGTGCTCAGCGCGTTGGACAGCGCCTGAACCACATGATCCTGCCCCACCATCTCGGAGAAGTTGCGAGGACGGTACTTGCGAGCGAGCACGAGGTACGACATGGGGATCGATTCTAAAGGCCGGCGAAAAATGTCTCCCCTACAATGCGTCCTGACGGGCCTTCCCACATGGTGAAGCGGCCAAACGGGTCAGGTGGGGAACCAAGCAGCCCTAACTGTGAAGCCAGTGCTGGGGTCAAGGCTCGTCAACCCGCCATCAATCCGCCGGATTCAGCATCGCAAAGACTGCGATCGCTGCCACCGACAACGCCGCCGCAACGGCAAATGCCAGGCTTGGCGCATAGACCCACAAGGCACCGGCCATCAGTGAAGCTGGCACGTACAACAGGCCCGTGACAAAGTTGTACACACCGACTGCCGTTGCGCGTCGCTCCGGCTCAAGGTCGGCGATGAATGCCTTGCTCTGCGATTCGTCAATCGCATAGAACAGACCGTAGATAGCGAATATGACGACCATCTCCCAACGGCTACTGACAAGCACCAGCCACAGGTTGATGGCCGCGTAGACCAAATACCCCAGCACAACAATGCGGTTGCGCCCCACCGTGTCGCCGAGTTTGCCCACCAGCGGAGCGGCCACCACGCAGGTGGCGTTAAACAGTGCATAGAGCAGCACGATCTCAGTCACGCGAAAGCCCAGAGTGTTGGCCTTGAGCAAGATGAACCCAAGGCTGAAATAGGCCAGCGCGAACACCCCCGCCGGCACCAGGAAGCGCTTCAAACCCGGGCTGAGCAGTCGCCAGTTCTGAGCCAAACTCTCGCGCCTGTGTGTCGCCCCGGGCTGCTCCGGGATGCGGGTGAGCACCACCACGCTGATGACCGCGGGCACGAAGGCGACCAGGAACAGCGTACTGTAGGTGCTGGCCGACTCTCCCAGCCACGAAAGCAGTCCATAGGCCACCAGTGGCCCGAGTACGGCTCCGGCCTTGTCCAGTGCTTTGTGTACACCAAACGTGTAGCCACGCGTATCCTTCCCGCCTAGGGATGACAGCCAGGCATCACGCGGTGGCCCGCGAAAGCCCTTGCCAAGGCGCTCGATGACGCGAAACAGGCCTAAACCAACAACGGATGACGATACCAGCAAGATGAGCTTGGCCAGCGTGGAAAAGCCGTAACCCGCAGTGGCGAACCACTTGCGCCGACCACTGCGGTCAGACAACCATCCTGCCAGATAGTTGAGCGACGAAGCCGAGAAATCCGCCAGCCCTTCGATCAGCCCGAGCAGAGCGCTTGAAGCGCCAGCCACGGTCGTGAAGAAGATCGCGAACACCGAAAAGATCATCTCCGAACTGAGGTCTGTGAGAAAGCTCACAAGGCCGAGTTTCAGAACATCGGTATGAAGTCGCTGTGACTTGGGGCCACTGGGCTGGGTCATTGATAGCGCCTTCGTGGTCTCAACATTCAGACCTTGAGGCACCTGCCGCTGGCGATGTAGACGCCGCCACTTTGAGTCACTTCCATCTCGCCCACCTGATCGGCGAGGTGACTCCAGGGCCTGTCGAGCCCTTCCAGAGAGGTCGTCGAATACAACGCAGCCATCAGCACAAATCCGTTGGCAGGCAAATTCCATGGTGCACCCCATGTCAGACCCGCCGCAACGACACGGGCGTGTGGCTTGAGATGCTCAACAATGTTGCTAATCGCTTCACGGTTGCGCAGAATGTCGTGGGTAAAGTGGAACAGTGCAGCGTCGGCCTTGCACGCAATGTTGGCGGCTTCGACCGACGCGTTCAGCAGCGTGACATTGGTCGAACCCTGCAAGGCGACACGACGTTGTGCCTTGTCCAGCATTTCAGGGGACTGTTCAATTCCTACGATGCGCCCTCGACGACCAATCGCCTCTTGCAGCATTTCAAAGCTCAAGCCGGTGCCGCAACCCACGTCCAGTACGGTGGCACCCCTTCTGAGGTTCAGGCGCGCAATGGCTTTGCGCCGGATCGGCTCGAATAGCGCCAGTTCGATATCGTAGAACGTGGAGCGCAGCCGATACTGCTTCAGCGCCCGCTGACGGTGGGCGACTTTCGATTCCGGGTCCATTTTTTGAGCAGCGGGTGTAGATCGCGTTTGCAGGTAGTGCGTTTGGCATGTTACGCCTCATCCGCCGGTGGGCCAGCCGCCATCGCATTGGCATAACCTTCCCAAGCGGCGATGGTCAAGCCAAATTTTCAATTCTTCGCCTGAATCTCATCCGAATGGGTGGCAACTGCCTTTTCGTATCGCGCTTGCTGAAGGGGATGATCGGCTTCACGGGGCATCTGTAGGTCAACTGTCATCGCTGTCTACAATTCCTCTGAACAAGACAGGAGACATCATGGCTTTTTCACTTTATGACGCCACCGTTCCCGCGTGGCAGCAAATTCTGGGTTCTGTGTCCGGGCTGCTGGACAAGGCCCAAGCCCATTGCGTTGAACAACAGCTGGCATCAGAATCCATCATCGGGGCACGCCTGTTCAAGGACATGTTGCCATTCGGGTACCAGGTCAAGGCCGCGGTGGGACATTCGATGGGGGCCATCGAGGGCGTGCGAAGAACCGTGTTTTCACCTGACAGGTCGGCCTGGCCTGACAGTTTTTCTGGCCTGCATGAGATGGTTGCTTCAGCCGTCGGTGAACTGGCCGCGCTTGATCCGGCTGAGATCAACGCGTTTGTGGGGCGAGACATGCGATTTGAAATCGGCAGCAACATCATCGAATTCACTGCGGAGAACTTCTTGCTGTCGTTCTCGATGCCCAATTTCTATTTTCACGCCGCGACCGCCTATGACATTCTGCGCAGCCAAGGGCTCGCAATCGGCAAGAGGGACTTTCTGGGCAAGCTGCGCAAGAAGCTCTAGCTGACTATCGACGCTGTGCAACAAGAGCGCTCAGGAACTGAACGGGCGCGGTTTCAATAGCACCGTACTCATCGCGGCCAGAATCAGCAGCATCGCGGCATAGTCTTGCCAATGAGGCGTTTCGCCCAACATCCAGGCACCCGAAAACACGCCGACGATCGGAATCATCATGATCGACAAGCTCGACGCAATCGGCGGCAGCGTTCGGGCCAGTTGGAACCACACGACATGGGCAAAGCCGAATACGATGACGGCGTTGAAGATGATGGCTCCCCATTCAATCGCCTTGGGCCAACGCCACAGCGAACTTTCAAACAACACTGCTGCGGCTGCCATCGCCAGGGTAGTCATCGTGAGCATCCAGAAGGTGAGCGAAAGGGTTGGCATGTTGATCTTGGATTTCCTCAGCGCGACCGTGCCATAGCCCCAGCCGGCTGCAGCGATGAGCACCAGTGCACTGCCCAGCGGTTGACCACTCAAAGCCGCGAATTCACTCGACAACAGCAGCAATGCGCCGGCCAATGCGCAGGTAACGCCAAGCCAGGCCATGGGTGTCACCTTTTCCCGGAAAAACAGCAGTCCACTGAGCACCGCCCAGACCGGCATCGTGTATCCGAGTATGGCGGCGCGTCCGGATGAGAGCATTTTGACGCCCAGAATAACGAAGAAATGCCAGACCATCATATTGGGCACGGCGAGTTTGGCGATGACCTTGACCTGGCCCGGTGACAGGCGAAGCGAAGTCCCACTCAATCGGGCCGCCAGCCAAATCGTGGGCAGCGCTCCGATCATGCAAAGGGTCCGAAAAGTCAGTGGCGGAAATTGGGTCACACCGATCTTCATGATCGGCCAATTGATTCCCCAAAACAGAGTGACCAGGACGAGGAGAACCCAGTCTTTTCCGGAAAGTGTGCGCATCCGACAACGATAGCACGCTGTCTCGTCAGAACCTTAACGCCGTTGTTGGCCGATGAAAGCGGAGAAGGAGATCACCGGCACATGGCGTACTCGCGCCCGGCGGCCTTGAGAATGATGGATCCGTTCGAGTTTGTCGTCGCAGTCAGCCCGATGTCCTGGTAGCCAGCGCCACCCCTGTCGTCCACCAGCAATCGCAGGTTTTCAAGCTTCCATCGCATGGCGCTGGCGTTGTTCGACTGCCCGGCATAGGTGCCTCCATAACCCGCGCTGTAGGTCTCGGC
>CAIVLG010000002.1 GCA_903906695.1 uncultured beta proteobacterium
CAAGTGCCGCCCGCTGCTGAAGATGTCGCCGATATATTCCTTCTGGGTGTCGCTCAGCTCGCCAATCAGGCCGTCCTTGAGCGCCTCGGAAAAGCCGATGATGGCGTTCAGGGGCGTGCGCAGTTCGTGCGACATGGTAGCAAGGAACTCGGATTTCATGCGTGTGGCATGTTCGAGTTCGACATTCTTGTCCTGCAAGGCGCGCTCGAAGCGCTTCGTCTCGGTCACGTCGCGGAATACCAGCACGGCACCGACCACCTGTCCGTTGCGGTCGCGGATCGGTGCGCAACTGTCGGCAATAGCGCACTCGCTACCATCGCGTGCGATCAGGATCGTATCGTTCGCCAGGCCCTGTATCGTGCCATGAGCCAAGGTCTCCGTTATCGGGATAGGGGCGCGTTGACGGGTTTCATGATCGACGATGTGAAAAATCTCTTTCAACGGGCGACCAGTGGCTTGCGCCTGCGTCCAGCCAGTGAGCTGCTCAGCGAGGGGATTGAGCAGCACCACAAGCCCTTCTGCATTGGTGGCGATGACGGCATCGCCGATGGAATGGAGCGTCACGGCGAGCTTTTCCTCGCTGATCGACAACGTGAGGTTCGCATGCTGCAGCTTCTTGTTCGTCTCCTCCTGCACCTCGAGCAAATGCTTTGTTTCGAGATAGACGAGGTCCTTGAGTTGGTGTTGTGAATCGCGATAGGTGAAATAGGCAAGTGAAAGTGCCAGCAGCGACATCAACACCGTGATGGCGACGATGACCAGCAACAGATCGCGCATGCTGTTTTGAAACTCCGCTTCGCTCTGCGCTGCCGCGTTTTCCTGGATCTTCAGGAAGGCGCGCATTTCGACGCGAATCGAATCCATCAAGCGTTTACCCTGGCCGGCTTTTACGACCGCTATTGCGCCGGCCATGTCACCATTGCGGCGCAGCTCGATGACTTTGTACAACTCCGCAAACTTGGCGTCCACCAATAGAGTCACTGCGTCCAGATTTGCGCGGTCCGTTTTCATTGCGCTAAGTTGGCGCAACGTTTTCAGCTGGCTGGAAATGCTATCTTTCGCCGCCAAATACGGTTCCAGAAACGTCGCGTCGCCAGTCAGTGCGTAGCCGCGTTGCCCGGTCTCTGCATCCTTCATCGTGGACAACACATCGTCCGAGAGCTGTATGACATTCGAGATCTGATCTCGCGCCGCGCCTTCTTTCACGATTCGCCCAAAAGACCAGAACGACGCTCCCGCTACCAGTGCAATCAGCAGGACCGCTCCAGCAGAAAAGGCAACAAGTTTATAGGTCGCTTTCAAGATAATCGATCCCCGCCTAAAGATGAGTCACTTGGTATCGGATGGGTCCAAGAAAAGGTCGGCCGAGTAAACAAAATGACCAACCCATATGCATACGGTATCTGCTTGTTTGGGTTGCGGTCTGTGCGGTAAGCAACATAGAACCGCTCTCCTTATTCCATTTCTATGGATCTTTCCCGAAATGATGACAAGCCAAACTGCGCTCTGCATGCTGGGTGGATCGGGCTAGTGGGGCGCTCAGCGAAATCAAGGAGGAGGCCCATTGGGCCGGGGGACATTCGCGGAGTCGCCCACTGTGGCGCCCTCGGCCCACACACGCCTGGGACTTAGACTCGCGATAGCAATCTGCATCAGGCAGGCTGGGCTACAGCGCTGTCAGCAGGTCCACGCGACCCGGTGACGCAAAGGGCACGCTCAAGCCGACGACGGCGCGACAGAGGTCCGGTCGCAGCAGTGCCGCGCATGTCCGGCGCCACGGCTCGAAAACCTGCCGCGGCCACTGCGGCCATCTGATGCCGCCGAGTACCAGCTCTCGGGCCAGCCATGGCAGAACAGCACCAACGGCCCGCTGCCCTGCGTGGCCACGCGCATGCGGATGTCGTCGAGCTGCAGGGTTTCCAGAACGGGTTCAGTCACGGTGATGGGCTCCTTTGTGGTCGTGCAGATCGACAAAAACGATGTTCGCATCGGTCTCGTTCAGGATCACATCGCCATCTCTACTTGAGTTTGCTTACAGACCTTCGACGCTCACAAGTCTGGCAGAGCTGCATTCATCTCGGATTGACTTCAGGCCCTGGTACACGGGGCCCTCATAGAACTGCTCCCATGCGGCAACCGACGGAAACTCGAGTATGACGATGCGTCTAGGGATCCAGTCGCCCTCGTAAACCTTATGCGAACCGCCTCTTGCCAGGTATCGTGCGCCTGCCGCCTCGAGCGCCGGCTTTACCTGGTTCATAAAGTCCTGATACCTGTTCATGTTACGGATATCAACATCGAATACGACATAGGCGCTCATTGCCAACTACTGTCTCAGAAAGCGACTGATTTCATGGGCAAAGGCCATCGCACTTGCGGTCTTGCCCGCCGCCTTGGTGGCGCCACGACCAAAAACAACCATCTTGAATTTCCTTGCGCAGACTGGAGCTACGGTCTGAGCCACGGGATGCGGCATTCTTGATTGTGTCGTTGGATGAATTTCCCTCATTGCTGCAAGGTCACTTTCAGTGCGGCGTGTGGAGAAGTGACCCCACAGCCGACCAGGAAGAGCAGAGACCTCGTCGGCCTATGACCGGTGCGCCACGACGTTGACTGTGCCCAGCGTCACTAAGGTCGGAGTGTGAGCATTGCTGGCATGCCCTTGCTGAGCCACGGAATCGAACTTCATCAGCATGGCGCCGTTGATAACCACTGTCATCAGCACTGCAACCAGGAGTCCGGCAAAACGGGTTGTGCGGTTCGTGTTCATTTTCTCTCTCCAATTTGAGGCCACTGCGGCCGGTTGAAGAGAATGTAGGGTTGATGGATTGATGCTTCAACAGGATTGCGACAGGCTGCACCATGACGAGATAGATGTGGCAGATTCGGTGACAGACCGGGCATCGGAAAGAGCTTCTTCGGACCGGCTTGCTGACTAACTCTTCCTGAGGCCGCGGACAAGAATGACCACACTGCCAGGTCAACCAAACTTGTGCCATGCCACTGATTTTGAATGGCAGATGTCAAATGGGCAGGCGCGAAATCGACGGGTTCACATCGCACACACTCAACCATAACGATTTGGAGTAAACAATTGTCCTTTGCCTACGTCATCGTTGATATGCAAGTTTCCAACATGGAGCAGTACACACAGTACATGGCCGAGGCTCCCGCAACGATTAAAGCAGCAGGTGGCGAGTATGTGATTCGAGGCGGGCGCTTTGAATCGCTGGAAGGGGAATGGAAACCTGCCCGTTTGGCGATGGTGAAATTTCCCAGCTATGAGGCTGCAAAGGCGTGGTACGACGGCGAGACCTATCGCGCAGCGCGGTCCAAACGCCTCGGGACCACTGAGTTCTTCAACATGATTCTGGTCGAGGGTGTCTCTGCGCCGGTTTGAATCACTGGCTTATGGCTCTAACGATCTAACAACTTTCTCAAAAATTGCCATCCGGTGCCAGACTGGCAATGGCAACAGAGACGCGGCGTGGTACGCAAAGGTGCTGGTCCCGGATGAAGAATTTCTTCCACCAGATCCGTCCAACGTGACTAAAAAAGACCAGAGAACTGTTTGAATGACTGTCGCGAATGTGCGGTCTGCCGGTCAGGCGGTTTGCCAGATTATCTTTTGACCCGAGTTCTCCCAGCGCTCGTACTGCGATTCGTAGATCTCCTCAATGCGGTTTCGCTTGACTTTGAAGGTCGGCGTGATGATGTCGTTTTCTACCGACCAGGGTGTTGTCACCACAATCAGGCAAGCCAGTTGCTCGTGCGGGTCCAGCGCTGAATTGATGGTCTGCAGGTGGGTCGCCAGCGACGCCTGTAGTGCCGCCTTGGCCGCTGCATCGCCGGTCTGCGCCAATGCGTTGGCATTGAGCAGCACGATTCCCAGCGGCTGACTCAGGTTGGCGCCGGTGACGACACAGGCCTCCAGCGCGTCGTGCATCATCAGGCGATCCTCGATCGGTGCGGGCGCCACGTACTTGCCCTTGCTGGTCTTGAACAAATCCTTGAGGCGTCCGGTGATATGCAGGCAGCTCTGTGCGTCGCTAAAGCCCTTGTCGCCGGTACGCAGCCAGCCGTCGGCCGTGAAGACCTCGCGACTCAGCTCCGGCTCCTTGTAGTAACCCTGCATCACGGCGTCGCTGCGCATCTGGATTTCACCGGTCTGTCCATCGATGCGTGCCTGCACACCGGCGTAGGCCGGGCCGACGCTGCCTTCCTGGTTCTTGCCGGGCAGTGTCAGGTGCGACAGCGCCAGGTTTTCGGTCATGCCGTAACCCTCGTTGATGGGCAGGCCCAGATTGCGATACCAGGCCAGCAGGGCCACTGGCATAGGCGCAGCGCCACCGGCCGCGAGGCGGCACTGGTCCAGGCCCAGAGCCTTGAGTAACTTGCGCCGCAACAAGCCGCCCAGCAGCGGGATCTTGAGCAAGAACTGAAGTGTGGCGGGTGGCACTTTCTGGTGCACCCCTTGCTGGAATTTGACCCACAGACGCGGCACCGAGAAGAAGATAGTGGGCCGCGCGCGCTGCACGTCGGCGGCGAAAGAGTCGAGCGACTCGGCAAAGAAAACATGCATTGCGGTACGCAGCCAGCCATGTTCCACCAACACCCGCTCAACCACATGGGCCAGCGGCAGGTAGGACAGCATGCGGTCCGCCGCCACCATCGGAATGCGTGCAATGCCCTGGTCCAGCGCCCATGAGAAATTGCCGAAGCTGTGCATCACGCCCTTGGGCAGACCGGTCGTGCCCGAGGTGTAGATCAGGGTCGCCAGTTCGTCGGCGCCGCGCAGGGGCGTTCCCGCCAGGGGTTCGGTGCGGCCGCAGATGGTGTTCCAACTATCAAACCGCTGACGTGCATCTGCCGGCGACAAGGCGTAGCTGATGCAGGGCAGACCATTGGGCACACCGGCTTTCATGCTTTCCCAGTCGTCCAGCTTGCCAACAAAACAGGCGCGCGCCTCGCTGTGCGTCAGGATCTGGCGCACAGTACCGGACGCCAGCGTCGGGTAAAGCGGAACAGAAACGTAACCTGCCATCCAGATGGCAAGGTCACTCATCAACCACCAGGCGCAGTTTTTGGAGAGGATGGCGACCTTCGATCCAGGCTCCCAGGCCTGTGACTTCAGGTGCGCCGCCATGCGCCGGACCTGATCTGCCACCTGAGCCCAGGTGAAGTCCTGCGTCACGCCATTGCCCATCGGCTGAGTCAGCGTGATGCTCGCTGGTGTCGTCTGTTCCCAGTGGTACAGGCGCTGCAGTGCCAAGAATTCATCCGGTACCGTGTTCATGATGTTTTGCTCCGTTGCCACGGCATTGTTGCGCCGATTGGCCTGAGGTTCGTTGATGTTTCGCAATTTGTCGGATGCTCTAACCCGTAAGCAGCGATTGGGGCAAGCCCGTACCCTCATTAGGTAGCGACGCTCAATTTTCGGGAGCAATTCCCTTCTAGACTGTACGGACTATCACTGTGCCCCTGTATCGCCGGAGTTTGTTCCATGTTGCGTCGCCCCGTAGTCCGTCATCCCCACGTCGGTTCACCCAGCGTCTGGAGTTCGCTGCTCGAGACGCGCATCTTTATGGAAATGGCGCTACTGCCTGCATCCCTGCCCCTGCTGATGGAAGCGCCGAAAGGTGATGGGCACCCGGTGGTGCTGGTGCCAGGCTTCATGGCCGGTGAATCGACCCTGGCGGCGCTCAGGCTGTTTCTGCAAAACAAGGGCTATGACGTGCACACCTGGGGGTTGGGACGCAACGTGGGCTTTCGCGGCAAGCATGCCAACGCCCTGCCGCAAAAGATCCGCTATCTGCACCACACCACCGGACGCAAGGTCAGCCTGGTGGGATGGAGTCTGGGCGGAGTGTTTTCCTTTTATGGCGCTGAGACCACGCAGGACTGTGTACGCTCCATCATCACCCTGGGAAGCCCGGTGAGTGTGGACATGATGGGCAACCAGTCGCCCCCGGCACTCAAGGCCATGTACCGTCTCGTATCGCACCGGCTTGGCGCGTCCGCCCACCTGATGCAACCGCGCGCCAAGGCCATGCGCGAGCATCGACGGCTACCGATTCCGACCAGCTGCCTGTACTCTCTCACCGACGGGGTCGTGCCACCGCAGGAGGCGACGATTGACGGTGACCCGGCGCTGCATGAAAACATCCAGGTGCCGGGCAGCCACGTCGGCCTCGGCTTCAACGGCATCGTGATGGCCATCGTGGCTGACCGGCTGGCCCAGCCCGAAGGCGACTGGAAACCCTTCGCGCCCCAGGGTCTGCTTGGGCGGGTGTACCGCATGACGACCTGTGACAAGCAAGCACAAGAGATGCTCCCCACCACCTGAATCGCGACCAGAAAGAGACCCATGAGACAGCTCAGCGAACACGACGCCGCGTTCATCTATTCCGACAATGCGCACGCCAATTCCAACGTCACCCTGCTGCACATCTACGACCAGTCGACCGCGCCCCGTGGCGTGGTGCGCTTCAAGCATATCCTGGCACAACTGGAAAGCCGCTTGCACCGCTTGCCCAATTTCCGCGAACGGATATTGCGCGTACCGCTGGACCTGGACTATCCCTACTGGATCGAAGACGAGAACTTCAACATCGAGTACCACGTGCGCCACATCGCCCTGCCCAAGCCAGGCGACTGGCGCCAATTCTGTATTCAGGTCTCGCGCATCCACACCCGCCCGCTTGATTTGCAGCGCCCGTTATGGGAGATGTATGTCATCGAAGGCCTGGACAGTCTTCTGGATTTGCCGGCAGGCAGTTTTGCCGTCCTGCTCAAGGTGCACCACGCGGCCATTGACATAGCGCACGGCAATGAAATCACGGCGCTGTTGCACGACCTGTCGCCCGACTCGCCGGCCCCCACGCCGGCGGCTCCCTGGTTCCCTGAACCGCCCCCCGGAAATATGGCCTTGCTGGCTCGCGCCTGGTTCAATTTCGCGACCTTCCCGCTGCGCATGAAGCAGCCCTTGGGAACCGGTTGGACAGCGCTGAAATCTGCGGCGGGCACCTTTATGGGAGAGTTCACAGGACGTTCTTACCCATTTCCCATGACACGCTTTAATACCGAGGTTTCGGCACACCGGGTGTTTGACACGCGTCGTTTTGCGCTGGCCGATTTCAAGGATATTCGAGCCCTGGTGCCCCGGGCAAGCGTGAACGACGTGGTGCTGGCAGTGTGTGCCGGTGGACTGCGACGCTATCTCGCGTTGCAGGACGAATTGCCAGTGGACAGTCTGGTGGCTGCCTCTCCCATTGCGGTGCATTCCGACATGGAACACGATGCCGGGGCCAAGTTCTCCTGGGCTCGCGTCGCACTGGGCACGCACTTGGAAGATCCGGTGAAAAGACTCAAAGCAATCCACACTGAGAGCTCCTCCTCCAAGACCATGGCACAGGCCATCAGCGCGCGCGAACTCACGGAGTTGGCCGAGAGCGCGCCCTCGGTCGCCATTGCGGCCAGCAGCCGGATGCTGCGCTCTGCGTCATCACAACTGGGCGACTGGGTGCCGCTGGCCAACTGCGCCATCACCAATGTGCCCGGCTCCAGCGTGCCGATGTACCTGCAGGGTGCACAACTGACCTACGTGTCAGCGATCATGCCGATCTCCGACGGCATGGGGCTGGTGTTTTCGGTCACCGGGTACAACGGATCCATCGTCATTTCATTCACCGCCTGTTCCGAACAGATACCAGACCCGGACGTGTTTGCCCTGTGCCTGCGCGACAGCTTTCAGGAGTACCTCGCGCTGGCCCGACCGTCAACCCTGGGCAAACCCCGTCCGGCCTTCAAGCGGCCCGCCAGGCCCACCCGCAAGCACAAGATCATCGCCAAATCCGTGGCCTGAGGTGCCTCTGGGCAGGTTGCGCAGCCTGTCCCGCGTGAAGGGCACATTGCGCAAGCGTAACCCGATCGCATCGAAGATCGCGTTGGCCAGGGCGGCCGGCACCGGGCTGGCGGCGGCCTCGCCAGCACCCAGCGGTGGCTGCTCGGTGCGCTGGATCAGGTCGATGTCCAACTGTGGCACATCAGGGAATGTCAGCAGCGAATAGCTGCCCCAGTCGACGCTGGTCACCCGTGAACGGTCGAAAGTGGTTTCCTCGTAAAGCGTGCGCGACAACGTTTGCAGAATGTTGCCTTCGACCTGGGCGCGCACGCCGTCGGGGTTGATCATCAGCCCGCAATCGTGCACGCAGCTGACCCGCTCCACCCGGATGTCCCCGCTGCTGCGGTCTACCTGCACTTGCATGCCGATGGCGACAAAGGTCTCGCTGTGCTTGTAGTGGATGAAGGCCATGCCGCGCCCGCTTGACAGATTCTGCTGCGGCCCTTCGCGCCGCGCCGGCGAGGGGCGCGGCGACCACTGCATCAGTCGTGCCAGTCGCTCGATGACCTCGCGAGACCGCGGGTTGGTCAGAGCCTGCAGGCGAAACGCGATCGGATCCATTGCGGCGCGCGCGGCCAATTCGTCGGTGAAGCTTTCCACCGCGAAACAGTTGGCAACCTTGCCCGGCGCCCGGATGTTGGAGGGCCGCAGCGGAGCCGCGCCCAGCCAGTGCACCTGGACCCGCACGGCGTTGGCGGCGTAGGACGGGTCGCCGTTTTGCATCAGCAAGCCCGTTGCCTGGCCTTGCGGCTGCGCCAGACCGGCCGCCTGCGGCGATAGCAGAGGGACCCATTCGAGGTTGGCCGTGGCACGCGGCAACCACATCTCAGTCTCCCAGGCGTCAATGCGGCCTTCGGGCGTGAGAGAGGCGCGCAGTTCGAGCAGCTGCGGTGGCCCCTTGGGGTCCCAGCCCAGTTCATCCTCACGGCTCCATTGCACGCGCACCGGCCGACCCGTGGCGCGCGACAGCATGGCTGCTTCGGCCGACGCGTCGTCATGGCCGTTCATGCCGTAACAGCCGGCACCGTCGAGGTAGATCACGCGCACCTTCTCGCGCGCCATTCCCAGCAGCGCGGCGCACGAGTTGACCAGACGATGGCTGGCCTGCGAGGCGGTCCAGACGGTGGCACCGTCGGCCCTCACGTCGGCGACCGAGCAGGACGGACCCATCGATGCGTGTGATTGCAGCGGCCACGAATAGGTCGCCGAGAGCTTGTCGCTCGCGTTAGCCAGGGCGGTCAGCCGCGCGGCGTCGCCCTTGTTGACCAATGTTTCCTCGGCGCTGAATGGCCCGCGCCGCGCCCACTCGACCACACCCTGGTGGCCGACCAGGAGGGCGCTGTCGCTCCACTGCACCTTGAGCTCACGCGCACCGCGCAGGGCGGCCCACTCATCATGGCTGAGCACTGCGACGAAGTCCTTGATGCGCACCACCTGGACGCCGGGAAGTCCGGCAACCGACGATTCGTCCACCGACAACACCTGCGCACCGACCGAGGGCGGACGGACCACGCGTCCATGCAGCATGCCCGGCAGCCGAAAATCGTGCACATAGAGATGCCGACCGGTGACCTTGTCTGCCATATCCGGACGCGCTAGCGACCGGCCCACGAATTGGTATTGCGCCGGCTTCCTCAAAGGCGCCTTCGGGTTCATCTTCAAATTCAGGGACCGCTTGCCCACCAAATCCGCTACGCGGACCTGGCTGCCATCGGGCGCTCGCACCACGTCGCCGACCAGGCTCAGCGTGTCAGTCGGTTGATGAAGCCTTTGGGCGGCCAGGGTGAACAGGCCTTCGCGCAGTGTGGCCGCAGCCTGGCGCAACTCGACCCCGCCGCGCATGATGCCGGAGCTTCCGGCCGTCGGACCCTGATTGGGCGTGAGGGCGCTGTCGCCCTCGATCAGCTCGATCCGGTCCATGGGCAGCGAGAGTTCCTCGCCGACCATCTGTCGCATGGCGATGCGGTGGCCGGTTCCGAGGTCCACCTTGCCCGAGTAGACGACAACACTGCCGTCGGGGCGCAGGGCGATGAAGGAATCGACTTCATCCAGTGCCAGGCTTCGCCGCGCGCTGGCGCTGGTGTTGGCGTCCGCGGCCAGCGCCGTCAGTCCGCTGAAGGAAAAGCCGACAAATAGAGCGCTCGCTTTGAGCAGTTCGCGGCGCGACGTCATCAGGCAGTTCCTTGCTTGGCAGCACGCGCCACCGCCTTCAGCACGCGGTCATGCGAGCCGCAGCGGCACAGGTTTGCGGCCAGTGCTGCCTGGGCTTGCTCGCGGGTCGGCTGGGGGTTGGAACGCAGCAGGGCCACCGTGCTCATCACCATGCCGTTGGTACAGTAGCCGCACTGCGCCGCTTGCTCGGCAATGAAGGCATCCTGCACGGGATGAGGCTTCTCTGGCGTACCCAGGCCTTCGGCGGTGACGATGCGCCGACCGGTGGAGGCCGAAACGCTGATCAGGCACGAGCGCGCGGGCTGGTCATCGATGAGCACGGTGCAAGCACCGCATTGCCCTAGTCCGCAGCCGAACTTGGCGGCATGCAGACCCAGGTCGTTGCGCAGGGCGTACAGCAAGGGCATGTCGCCGTCCCAGGCGTTCACTTCGTGTGAAGTGCCATTCACGACCAGCCGATAACTACTCATGGTGCGTCCTTTCTTCTGCTTTTTGTGAGCAGCGGTCACTATAGGGGCGCTACGGGAAGCCGTCAACGAGACCCCTACAAAGAGGTCGCACAGCGCGGTGACGAATGACTGCCTATCCGGACAACCGCAAGCCGGCCCGTCAGGTCATGTGCAAGCTGGTGCCGACGGGCGCGAGGCGCTCTTCGCCCGGGTGTCCGCCCAAGCTGTATGGGATCGACAAGAACGCGATCAGCACAACCGGCGCCAGCGCCGCGGCGACGGTGCAAAGGTACTGGCTGACGAGCAGCCGCAGAGATGTTTCCATGGCAGAGCCTTTGTTAAAGTGAATCCATGTTGCGATCTTGACGGACCCGTCTTAAGGAAAACTTAGGGCGCAAAATAGGCTCATGAATTCCGAGAACTTCACTAAGGTCTGCATTTACGGTGCCGGTGCTATCGGTGGCTGGATGGGCGCCGGTCTTGGCCGTGTCGGTTGTCAGCTCAGTGTGGTGGCGCGCGGCGTCACCTTAGACGCTTTGTGCCGTCACGGATTGCGCTTGAAGCAGGACGGACGTGACAGCACGTTCCCCGTGCATGCCAGCGCCGACCCGGCAGAGTTTGGTGTGCAGGATCTGGTGGTGATTGCTGTCAAGGCGCCAGCGCTGCGTGAGGTGGCGCGCCATATTGGCCCCTTGATCGGCCCCGACACTGTCGTTCTGACCGCCATGAACGGCGTGCCCTGGTGGTTCTTTCAGGGCTTTGGCGGTCGCTTTGAGGGCCAGCGTCTCAATGCGGTCGATGCCAGCGGCGAGATTGGTGCCGCCATTGCCCCGGCCCACGTGGTCGGTTGCGTCGTGCATGCCAGCTGCGCTGCAACGCCGGGCTGCGTACAACATCACTTTGGCAACAAGTTGATTCTTGGCGAGCCCTCCGGTGAAAGGAGCGAACGCGTGGCGCAGCTTGCGGCACTCCTGCTGAAAGCCGGGTTCGACGCCAGTGTCTCCGGGCAAATTCAAAAGGATATCTGGTACAAGCTGTGGGGCAACATGACCGTGAATCCGATCAGCGCCATCACCGGCGCCACCACCGATCTGATCCTGAGCGATGACCTGGTGCGCGGCTTTGTCTCCAGCGTGATGCTGGAGGCCAAGGAGATCGGCGCACGCATCGGCATTGCAATCGATCAGCAACCCGAAGATCGGCACACCGTAACCCGCAAGTTGGGCGCTTTCAAGACGTCGATGCTGCAGGACCTGGAAGCCGGCAAGCCGCTTGAACTGGACGCACTGGTGACGGTGGTGAAGGAACTCGGCGCCCTGACCGGCGTCACGACTCCGTTCACTGACGCCTTGTTGGGCCTGTCTCGTTTGCAAGCCCGGGTCAGGGGCTTGTATTGAACGGCCTGAGCAGCGACGAAGCCGACGCCCGGTTGCGCCAGTTTGGCGCCAATCGGCTTGCGCCGGCGACTCAGCGTTCGGTGCTGTTGCAATTTCTGGCGCATTTTCGCAACCCGCTGGTCTTGATTCTGTTGGCAGCCAGCGGCATTTCGGCGTTGACCGGCGACCTGACAGGTGCCCTCATCATTGGTTTGATCGTGCTGATGAGCGTGACGCTGGACTTCGTGCAGGCCTACCGCGCTGGCCGTGCGGCCGAGCAACTGGCCCTGAAGGTGGCGATCACAGCTTTGGTGCTGCGTGACGGTGAGCCGCGCGAATTACCGGTCATAGAACTGGTTCCGGGCGACGTGGTGCTGCTGTCGGCCGGCAACCTGGTGCCGGCCGATGCCCGGCTGCTTCAGGCCAGGGACTTCTTTGTCAATCAGGCGCAACTGACCGGCGAACCCTTCCCGGTCGAAAAAAGAGTTGACGCCACGTATGACGAGCGTGCCAGGGACGATGCATCGCAGAACTGGGCACTGGAGGATGACGACCGTGTTTTCATGGGCAGCTCGGTGGTCAGTGGATCGGCGCAAGTGCTGATCGGTCGCACCGGCGCAAGCACGGCACTGGGACAAATCTCAGTGAATCTGTCACAACAGGCGCCGCCCACCGCTTTCGAGATCGGCACCCGGCGCTTTGGCATGCTCATCATGCGGCTCACGCTGTTGCTGGTGCTGTTCACCATGCTGGTCAACGTGGCCTTTCATCGGCCGCTGCTGGAGTCTTTTCTGTTTGCGGTGGCGCTGGCAGTCGGGCTGACACCGGAGTTGCTGCCGATGGTGGTGTCGGTGACGCTCACCAGAGGGGCCCTGCGCATGGCCGCCCAGAGAGTCATTGTCAAACGCCCGTCTGCCATCCAGGACATGGGCGCAATGGACGTGTTGTGCACTGACAAGACCGGCACCCTGACCGAAGCGTGTATCCGGCTCGAACGCCATGTGGACGCCAGCGGGCAGCAGGAGCCGGGCGTGCTGGCGCTGGCATACCTCAACAGCTATTTCGAGAGCGGTCTGAAGAGCGCACTCGATGATGCAATTTTGGCGCACGTCGAGATCGACGTGTCCGGCTGGACCAAGATCGACGAGGTCCCGTTCGATTTTGAGCGGCGCCGGGTCTCGGTACTGCTTGAGCGCGAAAACGCGCGCCGTCTGGTGCTCAAGGGTGCGCCCGAGGATGTCTTGCGCCTGTGCACGCACTACCAGGACAGTGCCGGGGCCAATGCGCCGCTCGATGCAACGGCACGCCAACGCATAGACGCCTTGTTTGACGATCTTGGTCGCGAAGGTTTCCGGGTGCTGGGCATCGCCTGGCGGGACGTGCCCATCGATCACCTGCATGCAGGCGTATCTGACGAGATCGAGCTGGCGTTCGCGGGCTTTGCCGCTTTCCTGGACCCGCCCAAAGCCAGTGCCGGGGAGGCGCTCAGAGCAATGGCGGCCAGCGGCGTCGCCGTGAAGATCGTGACCGGCGACAACGAACTGGTGACGCGCCATGTCTGCACCGAGCTTGGCGTGCCGATTGAGGGCGTGCTGACCGGAACCGAGGTGGCTGCCTTGAACGATGACGCCTTGCGGGCGCGGGTCGAGGCAGTGAATCTTTTTTGCCGGGTCAACCCCTCGCAAAAAAACCGCATCATCCTGGCGCTCAAGGCACGTGGCCACGTCGTCGGCTATCTGGGTGACGGCATCAACGACGCACCCTCGCTGCACACGGCCGATGTGGGCATTTCGGTCGAAGGCGCGGTCGATGTGGCCAAGCAGGCCGCCGCCATGATCCTGCTGGAAAAGGATCTGATGGTGCTGCACCAGGGCATCCTCGAAGGGCGACGTACTTTTGGCAATGTCATGAAGTACATCATGATGGCCACCAGCTCCAACTTCGGCAATATGTTCAGCATGGCTGCGGCCACCCTGTTCTTGCCGTTTCTGCCAATGCTGCCGCTTCAGATTCTGCTTAACAATCTGCTTTACGATGTCTCGGAAATCACGCTGCCGCTGGACCATGTCGACGAGGAGGATCTGGCTCAGCCCAAACGCTGGGACATGTTCTTCATCCGCAACTTCATGCTGACCATCGGCCCGATCAGTTCGATCTTTGATTTTCTGACCTTCTATCTGCTGATCCGCCTGTTCAACGCGCACGAGTCACTGTTTCGCACCGGCTGGTTTGTCGAGTCGATTGCGACCCAGGTGTTGGTGATCTTTGTCATCCGCACGCGACGCAATCCCTTGCGCAGCCACCCCAATCGCTGGTTGATCCTGACTTCGCTGGCGGTCGTGCTGACAGCCATGGTGTTGCCTTTCACTGCCTTGTCACCGTATCTCGGCTTCACGCCCTTGCCGTGGTCATTTTTTGGATTGCTGATTGTCTTGCTGATCTGCTATCTTCTGATGGTTGAAGGAGGCAAGCAATGGTTTTACCGACGGCTGATGAAGGCCTGAGTGGGGCGCAGGCGGCCCAGCGCCTGAGCGAGGACGGTCCTAACACACTGCCCGGCGAGCAGCGGCGCAGCCTGCGCTCCATCGTGCGCGAGACACTGCAGGAGCCGATGTTCATGCTGCTGCTGGCGGCCGGGACGCTCTACCTGGTGCTTGGGGATTTGCAGGAAGGCTCGATCCTGTTCGGCCTGGTGCTGGTGGTGCTGGCGCTGACCCTTTACCAGGAGGGCAAGACCGAGCATGCGCTGGCCTCCTTGCGCGAGCTGACAAGTCCGCGCGCGCTGGTGCTGCGCGACGGTCAGCCGCAGCGCATTGCCGGAGCCGATGTGGTGTGTGGCGACATCCTGCTGCTGGCCGAGGGTGACCGCATTGCGGCCGACGCCATGCTCATCAGCGGCACTGATGTGCGGGTCGACGAGTCGCTGCTGACCGGCGAAGCGGTGCCGGTGGACAAGCTGGCCGATCCAGCTTCCACCGGTGGCGGCCAGGCGTCGCTGTTTTCCGGCACCCTGATCGTCAATGGCCACGGCGTCGCACGCGTGATCGCCACCGGCGCGAACAGCGAAATCGGGCGCATCGGCAGCGCGCTGGAGACGCTGACCACGGAGCGCTCGCCGCTGAAGAAGCAGACCGCCCGGCTGGTGCAGGTGCTGGCGATGATAGCCTTCGGTGCCAGCCTGTTCCTGATTGGGGCCTACGGTCTGTTGCGCGGTGATTGGCTGGGTGCC
>CAIVLG010000003.1 GCA_903906695.1 uncultured beta proteobacterium
ACCGATCCCAACTCTTTGTGCAGCTCGTTGTTTTCACTGCTAACGGCAGTCACCTGATCGCGCAGCACGTTGTTTTCGTTTCGCACCGAGCCAACCTCGCTGCGTACCGATCCCAACTCTTTGTGCAGCTCGTTGTTTTCACTGCTAACGGCAGTCACCTGATCGCGCAGCACGTTGTTTTCGTTTCGCACCGAGCCAACCTCGCTGCGTGTGGAGGCAAGTTCTATATGCAGTCCGTTGATTTCACGCCGAATAGCAGTCACCTGATCGCGCAGCACGTTGTTTTCGTTGCGCACCGCTGCGCCTTCGTCACGCAGAGCATTGTTTTCACTGCGCACCGAACCTGCCTCACTGCGAAGCACATTGCTTTCGCTCCGAAGATCAGCAAGATGGCTGTTTAGTTGCTGACGCTCGATCTCACGCGCTTTCAGCAGTTCCGTCTGCACTTGCACGCGGTCCAGCAACTCAAACCACGGCACGCCAAAGCGTTTGCTGTAGTCACCCAGAACAGCGTAGTCGCGCTCAATGTCAACCAGCTTGGCCTTCAGCGCCGAACGCGATTCCGCGTGACCACATTCCACACCTTGCTCGAACAGACGAGACACGGGCAAGTCGTCATGGGACGGTGCTTGCGTAAGAACGTCAATTTCTGCCGGAGCCTGGTCGATATCGGGCGGTGACACGGCAGCGCTTGGTTTGGAAAGAATCGACGCAACGAACTGGTTGCGGTACGTTTCACGCTGCTCAAGGGCAAGGTCCATGTCCTTTTCAGGTTCGGCCCGACGTGATAGATCGGTCGCTGCCAGCAAGGCATCACACCAGGCCTGCGGCTTGGCGTCAAGGGCGACAAGCAGGGCACTAGGCCGTCCGTGCAAACGTTCGGCAATGGCGCCGAAGTTGCTCGCCACAATCGGCAGGCCAGAGGCAAGTGCCACGTCCAGTGTGTAGGCGTAGGTTTCCGGATAGGGGCCGGGAAACCAGATAGCGTCGGCACGTTCAAGCGCCAGCAGTTGGGGCAGGTCAGCGTCAGCGTACTCACCGCGCACCTGAATTGCCAAGTTCTGCGCAGCAGGAATCGCGATTTCGGTAAAGCCCAGCAAACAAAAAGTAAGCCCCAGTTCGTTCTCGCGAGACCATTTGGCGCTGGCAAGCAAAAGATCGAGTCCCTTCATGCGGGTGAGTTTGCCGATGAGAAGTATCTTTTTGCTTGGGCGCACCGAAGTGATCCACTCCAGCCGCGGCGGATGCGGCCAGACAATGGGTTCGACATCCGGAAAATGACTATGAACCCGATCCGCAACAAATTGCGATGGGGCGGTGATGCGAGCCGCTCCCCCCAGCAACTGCTTCATTTCAAGGCGCCAGCGATTGATGGACCAACGCCAGGCGTTGGGTCGGGCGCGGGTGCACTTGGCGCATCCACTCAACTGGGGCTCGCCGCAATATTTGCCGCTAGCCGTGGTTAAAGAGTAGATCGGGCAGAAAGGGTAGAAGTCGTGCAGCGTCAGGTCGTAAGGCAGCGCAAGCGCCTTGGCCAGTCCAAGGATTTGCGGCGGAAACCCGTGGACGTGCTGAAAACTGATCCAGTCGTAGCCACGCTGACGCAGGGCCGCGACCAGTTGCTCCCAATCCCGAAAGTGCCAATAGACCGGGGCTGCGTCCGCGACTTCAAGGCTGACCGTGGTGGCGTCGAAGGGCCTCAATATCTCGGATTCGACAACATCCGACATCAGGACCTGCAGGTCGGCGACGTGGCGCTCTACGCCTCCGCCCAGATTGTGGGTGACTATCAGTAATCGATGCACTTGGGCCACGAGAAGCAATATCCGAAAAAAGGGGAAATTGTCTCATGTCCCAGACCCCCTCAATTCGTCTCGATATCGGCAGGAGATAATTGCGCCCATGCCCAATTCAGACGCTTCGCTACATCTTTATCGGCGCGCGGTTGGTGCCGACAGCGACGATTCCTTGTCGGTCATTGCCCAACTGATTGGGCCGGGAGAAACGCTCCTTGATTTGGGCATGGGAACGGGTGGTCTGGGTCAATATCTGCACCAGCGTCATTCGATTGTGGCGGATGGGGTCACACTCAACCAGGCAGAGGCCGACATCGCGCGCGCCTGGTACCGCCATGCGGTGGTGGCTGACCTGGACCATGACCGGCTCCAAGCACTTTTTGGCGAGCAACGCTACGACTGCATTGTTTGTGCCGACGTGCTGGAACATCTGAAAGCGCCACAGGATCTTCTGGCGCAATGCAAGGCCATGCTCAGTACCGGTGGGCGCCTGATTACTTCGGTTCCCAATGCGGGCTACTGCGGGCTGGTGGCCGAACTCATGCAGGGCGACTTTCGGTACCGAAGCGAAGGCTTGCTTGACAACAGTCATTTGCGCTTTTTCACACGCAAGTCGCTGCAGCGCTTCTTTGTTGAACATGGATGGGCGATGCAGTCCATCCAGACGATACAACGCGACTTACTGAGGTCTGAATTTCGAGTGGCGTTTGACGCGCTGCCGCCCGCTGTGGCGCGCCATCTGCTGGCGGTGCCCGATGCTTTAACCTACCAATTCATCTCCGTGTTGCAGCCAGCTCAAGTGGTGGACCAGCCACCGGACGGGACCAGAGCGGCCGAGGGTCCGCCCGGCCTGATTTCTGCGCCTGCGAGCGCCCTCTTTTCGGCACAACTCTACTTGGCCGTCGAGGGTCAATACGACGAGGCGATCAAACTTGTTAGGCCGGGCCGAATTGGTGATCCCCGGCAAACGCTGGTTTTTGAAGTTCCCCCAATCACAAAGGCTTACACACGCATCCGGCTTGACCCGGCAGACCGCTCCGGCTTCTTCCGACTCCACCACCTGCATATCCGGACACCCGTTGGAAAGCTGATTTGGCAGTGGCAAAGCGGGGAAGGTGAGTTGGCCGACTTGGCCAATGCCTCAAACAATCACATCCTGTTTTCGTCGCAATGGGGAATGTCAGATGGGGCTCTGCTGTTGCTGCATGGTGATGATCCCTGGGTGGAGTTACCGCTTGAGCCGAGCGTGCTGCACGAGATTACCCAAAGCGGTGCCAGTCTGGAGGTTTGTGCCGGATGGCCGATGTCAGCTGATTACTTGCAGGCTAGCGCGGTCATCAACACACTTCAGCTCGCGTACCGGCAATCGACGGCGTCGCTGCAGCAAGAAATTCAAGGTGCAAACCATCGCTACGCGCAGATGGAGAACAGCCAGCTTGCGCTTGAGTCTCAAATCACCACGCTCAGCCAGAGTGCAGGCAAAGCTCGGACGGAGATTGAGCAACTGACAGTTGCGTTGGGCCTTGCCGAGGAGCACCGGATCGAGTTGCAGCTTCAACTCCACAATTTAAATGATGCTACGGCCGAAGCGCAGAGCGAAAGGCTGCAACTGCAAGGCCAATTGCTTGCCTCGCAGGGTGAGTGTGAAGTCGCTGCAGAACGGTTGAGGCAGATCCGCACTCACCTGCAAAGCATTGAGCAGTCCACGCTGTTTCGCGTTACCCGGCCGCTGGTTCACATGAAGATGCGCATTGACCGTCTGCTGGGTAGAGGCCCGGCAAACAGTTTGCCCCAGCAGGCCAGGCCGCCAATACAACCAGTGCCTGTTACCGAACACCCGGTCGACATCATCGTCCCGGTTTACCGAGGACTTGAAGACACGCGCTGTTGCCTTGAATCGGTGCTCACCAATCCCGTTCGAGCGACCTGGCGGCTGATCGTGATCAACGACTGCAGCCCGGAGCCTGAAGTTGCTTCATGGTTGCGAGAATTTGCAAAGCGCGACTCGCGCATTTTGATGCTGGAAAATTCTGAGAACCTCGGCTTTGTCGGTAGCGTCAATCGGGGCATGTCGCTGAGCCAGGATAACGATGTGCTGCTGCTGAACAGCGACACCGAGGTCGCCAACGACTGGCTTGATCGACTCCAGCGCGCAGCCTACAGCCAATCGCGGGTGGCGAGTGTTACACCGTTCTCCAACAACGCCACCATCTGCAGCTATCCCCGTTTCTGCCAAACCAATGAATTACCGATGGGCTACGACACCGCCAGCCTGGACCGACTGTTCGCCCGACACCTGGCTGGGCAGACACTGGAAGTTCCCACTGGCGTTGGCTTTTGCCTCTACGTCCGTCGCCAATGCCTGGATGAAGTTGGGTTGTTTGACGCGGACAAGTTTGGCAAAGGCTACGGCGAGGAAAACGATTTTTGCGTGCGCGCTGAACAGGCCGGCTGGAGCAGCCTGCACGCCCTTGATACCTTTGTTCGCCATGCCGGAGGCGTCAGCTTCGGCGACGCAAAAAGCGAGCGCGAACTGCAGGCCGTGGAGACGCTGCGCCGTCTGCACCCCAATTACGAAAGTGACGTGCACGACTTTGTCCAGCGCGACCCAGCGCGCCGGGCCCGCTTGGCGGTGGACCTTGCCCGTATCAGCGCCGGGGGTCGTCCTGTCATTCTTGCCGTCATGCACAACCGTGAGGGCGGCACCTTACGCCACGTCCAGGAACTGGCACATCAGCTTGGTAAGCAGGCTGTTTTCTTGCGACTCGCTCCCGCCCCGGGAGGCGTCGAACTGCGCCTCGAAGGAGTGCAGGAAGCTTTTTCTCTCCGCTTTTCCCTGCCGGATGAACACGCTGGTTTGCTGCAAACCCTGCGCCAACTTCAGGTCGGACACATTCACTACCACCATCTGCTGGACCATGCGCCGGAAATCTGCGACCTGCCGACACAACTCGGTGTCAGCCATGACTTCACGGTGCACGATTACTACAGCTACTGCCCGCAGATCTCGCTGACCGACCACAATGATCGCTATTGTGGCGAAGAGGGTATCGCGCAATGCCGCCGGTGCCTGCAACGCAACCCGGCGCCGAATGGTGAAAGCATCGATAGCTGGCGCGAACGGCACGCCCGTTTGTTGAGTCAGGCGCGCCATCTCATTACCCCCAGCTTCGATGCGGCACAACGCATGCAGCGCTTCGTTCCCTCGGCACGAATCCAGGTGGTGCCGCATGCCAGCTTGTACCCACAGGCTGCCCACTACCCCAAGCCTCACCCCCGCGTTCTGGTCAATGACCAGCGTTTGAAAATTATCGTCATCGGCGCACTAAGCCGAATCAAAGGTGCCGACACACTCGAAGAAGTGGCGACACTGACGGCCATCCAGAACGCGGACATCGAATTTCACTTGATCGGCTACCCCTATCGCAGCTTGCGCGCCCTGCCCAGAAATCTGCTCACGGTCCATGGTGGCTACCACGAAAAAGACCTGCCGCAACTGCTGCAGTCCCTGCATGCCGATGCCGTCTGGTTTCCCGCCTTGTGGCCAGAGACCTACAGCTACACGCTCAGCGCCGCGATGGAAGCCGGCTTGCCCATCATCGCCCCCGATCTTGGCGCATTTGCCGAGCGACTGCAAAACCGTGACTGGACCTGGTTGTGCGCTTGGTACCTAAGCGGCAGTCAATGGCTCGAAATCTTCAATAGGATTCGGCAGGAGAACTATTGCACGGGGATTGGTCCCGCGCACATTCCGATTTTTGGGGCACCGACGCTACAGCGTGCCAGTGATGGCAGTCCAGCGCTGGACTATCGCAGCAATTATCTGGCGTCGATCCCACCGGCTGGCCCCGCCAATAACCGGGAACTGATGCAACTGCAGCGCTATGTCGACCTCAAATTGCAATCGGGTAGCAAGAGTCAACTGACCGTCGCCATCAAGCTGGCTACATTGCGGGCCCTCATGCGCCTGCATACCATCCCCGGGCTCTCGGCCCTGAGAAGAATGGTCCCCATGCATCTGCAAAGACGGGTGAAGTCGTGGCTTGGAAAATAAGGCCTCGGACCAGAGTATTCGCACTGGTTTGTCTGTTGCTGCTGATACTTGCCGGCGGCCTTTGGTGGTTTCGATCCTTCATTCAGCGCCCGCCGCTGGTGCTCGCTCCCATGATGGACCTCACGCCGTGCTTGCTGGCTCCCACGCCGGCAAGCGTACACGGCACCCAAGCTGACTGGCTGATTCCCTGTAGCGGACCCAGGGCGTCCTCTGCGCACCTGGTTGAATCGACTTTGATGCAGTTGCAGCCCAAAGCGCCCACCGCCTCTCCCTGGCGACTTGGTTACACCTTGCCAGTGCCTTTGCTGGCACTGCTGCAGCCTGACAAAGCCAATTCCTGGCAGGTCAACAATCAGGCTCTGGACAATGTCGCGCACACGGTGTCTGAGAGCCCGCGCCCTGTGGTGCTCTATCTGTTCTCGACCCACTTTGGTGTCAATGCCCCGATTGAGCCCGTGCTGGCCCAGGACCCGGACAACATTGCTGTGACGCAGCAGGGTCCACTGCCGGTCGACACCTACTACGGCATGCCGATCTACCCCTGGAGCGTGGCGCGCACCGACAATTCCATCACACGGTACCGCGTTCAGGTCATTCAGGCCTTGATCAATAGGCTCTGCCAGTTGCCCTCCGAAGTGCGCGGCCGCATCCAGGGCATCACCCTGTTGGGGGAAGTCCACCAGCTTTTTCCCAACTTTCAGTCCGGCATGGGGTTTAACAGCCCCTACCAAGTGAGTGACTACAGCCCGGCGTCCGTCACCGGATTTCGCCAGCATTTGCAAGGCCGTTTCAGCAGCTTGCAGGTACTCAACCAGCAGCTCGGCAGCGACTACGCCTCTTTTGACGCCATCACGCCACCCAGCAAAGACATTCGCCGCGAGCCGCTCAGCCCCTACCACGAACACATGGACGCCTACGCCGCTGGCAAGATCCCGATCACCGGCTGGGTTCACGTGCC
>CAIVLG010000004.1 GCA_903906695.1 uncultured beta proteobacterium
CAAGAAGACCTTGCCTTTTGATTGTAACGAGCGCTCGCCGCACCAACTTCGAAAGCGAGGCAACAAACGAACTGTCAAAGACAGAGCGCCGTTCTTACTTGCCGGCCCGGATGCCGGCCAGCAGGAATTCGACCACCTGCAAAGCGTGCTCCATGCCCTTGGCCATGACGCCGTCGGTCCAATAGCGACCTGCCACGCCAAGCGCCGGTACGCCGTCAATCTTGTAGGCGTTCTGCAATTGTGTCGCGCGGCTGGCCTTGGTGGCAGCCGAGAAAGAGTTGTACTGCTCCATGAATTTGGCTTTGTCGACACCCTGCCTGGAAACCCATTCGACAATGGCCTCGACTTTCGACAGATCCTTCTTTTCGGAGTGAATAGCGGCAAATACCTTGGCATGCAACTTGTCAACCAGGCCCATCGCCTCCAGCGCGTAAAACAAGCGCTGCTGCGGCGCGAAATCGTCGCGAAAGGCAACTGGCACCCGTCGAACGGCGACATCTTTGGCAACCTGCTTGCTCCAGGCTTCAAAGGCCGGCTCGAACGCATTGCAGTGCGGGCAGCTGTACCAAAAGAACTCGACCACTTCGATTTTTCCGGCTGGCGCCTCGACCGTGACACGCTTTTCGAGCGCCATATAGTCAACGCCGGATTCTGGCGGTTTGCCCTGCGCCCATACACTGGACTGAACCAATCCGGCGCTTGCAACAACAGCACCACAGGCCAGCGAAAAATCACGACGCTTCATCTTCAAACACTCCAGTTAAATCAGTAGGACGCCATCAGGTCCGAAAAGTTCTGTCTAAATGCATCACCAGCGCGCTAACGCTGCACTCGCACCAAGGCCGTTTCCAAGCCCGCAGCTTCAAGTTTTTCCTTGCTTTTTTCGGCCTCATCCTTTTTGTCAAACGGACCAACGCGCACGCGGTAGACGGGCCGCCCGGCCTGTTCGCGCTCTGACACCCTCGCCTCCACACCGCTGAGAGACAACTTGGCGCGCTGACTTTCCGCGTCTTCGGGCGTCCGAAAAGCCCCAACCTGGACAAAGTACATAAAGGGGTCATTGGCAGCGCCGGCCGAGCGTGCATTGGCCAGATCGCCCAGTGGATCAGCGGTCGCAGCGGGTTTAAGCTCCTTCTTCGTTACCGGTGCCGGTGCCGGTGCCGGCACCGGTGCTGAAGCTGGAACTGGAACTGGCACTGGCGTCGAGGCTGCAACGGCGCTTGGCGCTGGCGCGACACTGGCCGACGCCGCAGGCGCAGCAAGTTTCGCTGGATTCTTGCCAGACAGCGGTGCATTCGGATCCCAGTCCTTGTTCTTCTTGCTCTCGGCCGCATCCTGATCAGGCGTTCGACTTTGCCCCTTGTTGAGGAACTGGACCGGCACTTTGGTGACGTAGACCGCAACCGCGAGCGCCACCGCCAGGCCAAACACCACACCCACAATAAAGCCCAGAAAGGTTCCACCGCGCTGCTTGTTCTTCATGTGCTTGCCTCTCTCTTCGATCAGTTGGGAACAGAGCCAAAAATCTATCCCGCAAGGTTATTGGATTACATCTTTTGCGGGGCACTGACACCCAGCACGGTCAGACCATTGTGCAACACCTGGGCGGTAGCGGCGACCAATGCCAGGCGAGCGCGTTTGACGGTGACGTCATCGACCAGAATCCGCTCCGCATCGTAATAGCTGTGGTAGCAGGCCGCCAATTCACGCAAGTAGAAAGTCACGTCGTGCGGTGCAAAATCATGCGCCGCGGCAGTGAGCATGTCTGGATACTTGGCCAGCTGCAGCATCAGCGCGAGCGCCTGCGGACTTTGCAGCGGCGTCAGGTCCGCATCACACAAGCTCGCTACCTCACCTCCGTCCTGCTCGCGCCAATTGGCCAGCACCGAGCAAATGCGGGCGTGGGCGTATTGCACGTAGTAGACCGGGTTGTCATTGTTCCTGGCCACTGCCAGATCGACGTCGAAGGTGTACTCGGTGTCGGGCTTGCGGCTCAGCAGGAAGAAGCGCACCGCATCCTTAGAGGTCCACTCGATCAGATCGCGCAAGGTCACGTAGCTGCCGGCGCGCTTGGAAATCTTGACCTCTTGACCGCCACGCACGACGCGCACCATGGTGTGTAGCACGTAGTCGGGATAGCCCGCTGGAATACCGACATTGGCGGCTTGTAGACCGGCGCGAACCCGCGCGATGGTGCCGTGGTGATCGGTGCCCTGAATGTTGACCACCTTGCCAAAGCCGCGCTCCCACTTGCTGATGTGATAGGCGACGTCAGGCACAAAATAGGTGTAGCTGCCATCGCCCTTGCGCATGACGCGGTCCTTGTCATCACCGTAGTCGGTGGACCTGAGCCACAAGGCCCCATCGTGCTCGTAGGTCTTGCCGGCATCGTGTAGCCGCTTTACCGTGTCGTCGACCTTGCCGCTGAGGTACAAGCTTGACTCCAGGTAGTAGTTGTCGAACTTGACCGCAAAGGCCTTCAGGTCCAGATCCTGCTCATGGCGCAGGTAGGCCACGGCAAATAAGCGCATGTCGTCGAGCGCCTCGACGTCTCCTGAAGCGGTGAACTCGCGGTCATCCGAAGAAACGGTTTTCCCGGCAAGAAAATCGGCCGCGATGTCGGCGATGTAATCCCCGTTGTAGGCCGCAGCGTTTTCACCGCTGGGCCACTCGGGGTCGCCCGGCTTGGAACCGCGCGCGCGCAGTTGCACGCTGTTGGCCAAGGTGCCGATCTGGACACCGGCATCGTTGTAATAAAACTCGCGGTAAACCTGCCAGCCCTGCGTCTGGTAAAGGTTGCTGACGGCGTCGCCCAAAGCGGCCTGGCGGCCATGACCGACATGCAGCGGACCGGTCGGATTGGCCGAGACAAACTCAACCATCATGCGCTGACCTTTGGACGCATGGCTGCCGAATTGAGCGCCCTGGCAAAGCACTTCCTGCACGACTGCCTGCTTGGCCGAAGGCTTGAGCCGGATGTTGATGAACCCCGGACCGGCAATGTCAATCGCATCGACCCAGCGCTGAAAGGGTGCGCTCAGCAGCATTTCCGAGCGAAGCTTTTCGGCCAGTTGGCGCGGGTTCTGCCCGAGCGGTTTTGCCAACTGCATCGCTGCCGTGGTGGCGAGGTCGCCCAACGCGGCAACCTTGGGTGATTCAAAGGCAGCTTTGACGCCGGCACCGGCCAAGGTGTTTTCCAGCAACTGCGCCAGCGCTTCAAGCAATTCAATCTTTACGGACAACATGGTCTGATTTTAGAGGTCAGGTCGGCGCCAGGCTTTGTCATCGGTTTTGCAACGCCGGGCGTTATGGAGGCGGCTCCCGTAGCAGATTTGCAAAATGTTCTTATTCGACAAAAGGAAAAACCATGAAGAAATTACTGACCCTCGTTGCCCTCGGCCTGACATTGTCCTTTGGCGCCGCGCACGCGGCGGATGCTACAGCAGACTGTAGCGCCAAAGCGGCAGAGAAGAAGCTGGCGGGCGCGGCCAAGAACAGTTTCGTGAAGAAGTGCGTGGCTGACGAAAACGCCACTGCCAAGCCAGCGGCGGCCAAACCGCAGGCCACCAAGCCTGCCGCATCGGCGGCCCCAGCGGCCTCGGCTGACAAGAAAGTCAGTCAACAGGACAAGATGAAACTCTGCAACGCCGAGGCCAAGGGCCTCAAGGGAGACGAGTTCAAGAAGAAACGCAACGAATGCCTGAAGAAGTAGTCACCAATGTCCCACGCTAAAGTCCGTACAACTCAAGCTCTTCCCTCATCACGCGGTTGAAATGACGATCCGAATGCCAACTTTGTGGTGTTGATATGAACGCCAGGAATAAAGTACACGCCAATACAGCTTACGTGCTGCTTGCTGTAGGCGCATTGTTACTGTTGGGCGGATTCTCGAATTCAGGCTGGCGACTGCTTGCCTTGTTGTTGGGTACCTTGAATCTTTGTATCGGTGCCGTATTAATCACAACCGTGTCAATCATCGAGGGCGTTCCTTGGCTGATCCAACGTTTTTCCCGACCTGATGCGCCAGTCTGGGTTGGCGAGATGATCTATGCGGATGGCGGCAGACACAGGGTTCGCTATGAATTTGACAGTCAGAATCACCCGTGGTTTGTGGCACACGACATTTGCAAGGCCATTGGAGAAAAAGTCCCCGCTGAACGTGCTATTCAATGTGGCGGTATCCCGCTTTTGAGGCAAGGTGAAAACGACTGCTTTTCTGAGTCAAACGTACAAGCCTACTTGGTTCCACTTGCCATCAACAATCGTGCGGCCAACCGGCTGTTGATCAGCATACGCAATGAAGTACTGCGAAAATTGGACAAGCAGCATGATCAGAAGCAACTCAGGGAGCAAGTCTCTTCGCCGCCCAAGTCGACGAGTCGAGGAACTATCGAATCTGTTGATCGGATCGTGCGGTATATCGGTGCGTCTATTGGGTACAAGTGACTGATGGGTGGCAGCACCCACCACGTTCAGGACCCGAAGAGGAAAAGGAGATTGCGTAATGAAGCCCAATGGATTGCTGCTCATTGTGTTCTCTGTTGTAGCTGCGGTTACCAGCGTCGCAATGCTCTTTGCGCCGAGGTTTTACTTCTTTGTTTACGGTGCCAGCGCAGATGCCCAGGCAACGCTGCTTCTGCGTTACGTTGGGGCGCTCTTTGGTGGGCTTGCGGTCATGGCTTGGATGGGGCGCATTGCCGAGGCCACCCAGTCTCGAGCAATGGTGTTTGGATTGGCCGTATTGAGCGGTTTGGGCGCAGTGGTAACCGCATCAATGGCGTTGACCGGCCATTACAACGTGGTCGTCTGGATTTCCGTCGCCATACAGGCAGCGTTCTTCGCAGGCTTTGTTTTGGTGGCACGAGCTGGCATTTTGCCAAAACAATGATCCCTGCCAGGTGTGGACAACGGCAGAGCTTGCCCGTACCTCTCCTGGGGGCGGCGAAGGCTGGCGAGCGCCGCTGCAGCTTACTTGTACTTGGAATCTATATCCCAAACGGCGGTCTGGACCAGCCGCTGCACCATGGTATCCAGTCCTACGCCACCTTTGGCCCCTTCGGAGATGCCCATGACGCTGGACTGCGTCGCGCCAACTTCCATCTTCAGTTCCTTATAGCCCTGGGCCACCTGCTCGGTGGTCGACGCATCCATGATCTTGTAACGCATGCCAATCAACCAGACACCGGTTGATTCCTGGGTACGCACCGAACCTGCCACCAGGCCAGCACCACTGCCTGCTGCACCGCCGAACATGGACAGCAGGCCACCGACGGCGCGGCCGTCAAAGCCCTTCTTGTTTTCAGCGATCTGTTCAGCCTTGAGGATGTCGAACTTGACGATCCATTGAGTCGTCCTGAGTTTGCCGACCTGCATCGTCTTGCGCGCAGCAGCGGCATCGCCCAGGTTGTAGGCGAGGGATACTTCGTTTAACAGATTGCCCAGGTTGGCGCGTTCGAGCACCTGGAAGTTGGCGTTGGAGAGTTCGAGTTCGCCAAAGTCGGCGATATTGTTGGGCCCGAACTTCTGCGTGAATGTTGCATTGTTGCTCTTGACTTCACCCGGTATCACCACCAGCGCCCGGCCTTTGGTCGCCTTGTTCACGTAGTCGACTTCCCGATAGGCGGCAGAATCAGCGGCGGCATTGGCCTGGTTGGAGGTTGAACTGCCAGCCGTTGGCGACGGGTTGCCGAAACTGGGCTGTGCAGGCACCTCGGCGCCAAACAGCGCCAGGACAAATGCGACGGCGACAACTCTGCCATAAACCTTGAATCTTTCGGCCATGATTTACTCCTCTTGAAAGTTGACACGAATGCTGAAATGTGAACGGCTTGCGTGGTGTTCAGCGCACCCCGGTCAGGCGGCACTTTACTCTACGATCTGGCTTTCTGACAACCAGCCTTAGCCAATACCTCGAATTCAGCCAGCGGCAAACGGCGGCCGACTTGAACTGTACGAACGGCAAGATCCCTGACGTGAACGGCTCTTATCAGCGGGCGCAAGAACCTGAACATAGTAGAACGCTACGGCCACCAGAACGGTGCGCATATTCAAAGCGCCAGCAATTTCGCATTCCCTTGAATTTCTCGCTCAACCCAATTTACTGACAATGCCATCCATGTCGCCCTTGGTGAAGGCGCGCAGAGTTTGTAAGCGAACATTGCCTGCCGCCCCGATGGCCAGCCCAAATGCGGCAATCGCTTCCTCACTGTCGGCCTCACAAATCGTCACCATGTCGTATTGCCCCAGAGTCCAGAAAATGTCGGTCATATTCACGCCAAATTTTGTGCCCATCGCTTTGACTGCATCGGCCCGTTTTGTTGATTCTTTGACGGAGCGAATGCCCTGTTCGGTAAAGTTTGCCAGTGCAATGTAGGTCGCCACGATGAATCCTTAAAGAGTTGATCGTGCATTTGGCGCCAGTTCATCCAAGTGGGTTTGCCAGTCCAAAATTGGATGACATTTGAGTAGGGGCAATAATGGCCTTTGCTTTTACATGTCTTTACAAAATCGCTAGTCTCGCGCCACGAAAGTGAAATCCCCTGCTTGGTCTGGGGGCCTTTCCGGCCAGACGATCACGTTGGTCTTTCCGTCTTTTGTTTGAAACGGATGACCTATGAGATTGCCGGTTTGGCGACTTTGCATTGCAGCCCTTCTATTGCTGACCCTCCATGGCAAGGTTTTCGCACAGGTCAATATCCCTTTTGCCGACACCATGAGCGTCCCTGCGGGCAACGCCATGAGTCTTGGATGCACCGCATTCACGGTGCACGGGACCTTCAATATCGGCTCCGGTCAGGTCACCAACACCGGCGATGTGGGCATTGGCGCAACCGGCACCATCAACGGCGGCCAGGGCCTGCTCAGTGTCAGCGGTAACTGGAACAACGCTGGAACCTTCAATGCCGGCACCGGAACCGTCGTCTTCACCAACAACTGTGCCGCAGGTCCGTTGACTCTGACAGGCGCCACGGTATTCAACAACCTGACGCTGACCAGCACCAATGGGAGCACATTTGTCATACCGGCAGGCTCCAACATCACTGTATCGGGAACACTGACCCTGCAAGGAGTCAACGGCCAGCCGATCCATCTGGTCTCCTCTTCAGGCCAGACAGCGGTCATCAACCTTGGCCCGCAATCGCAGGTCGTCAGCAGCTACTTCGATACCAACGACGTGCAGATTGGCGCAACGCCGCAGAGCATCCCTACGCTGAGCGAATACGGCTTGATGGTGCTGGGCCTGCTGATGGCTTTGACGGCATTCTGGCAGGCGCGCCGAGGCGCTTTCAAACCAACGCACAAGAACTGACAGACCCCAACGGAGCACGCCTCAACATGAAGAACTTATTCAAACCCACACGACTTGCCGCAGTCTTGTGGACTGCCTTTGCCTTGCTGATGCCAGTTGCCTACGCCGCCGACATTACTGCCACGCCTACAAGCGGCAGTGGCTTTGTGGTCAAGGACAGCACCGGACTGATAGATCGCTTAAGGGTACAGGAAAGTGGAGCAGTCACCATTCCCAGTCTGCCCAACGCAAGCGTGACCAATACGGTGACTTGCTTTGACAGCGCAAGCGGGCGACTCGGTCCTTGTGCGCCTGGGGTGGCAGTGGGACCGACCGGGGCGACAGGTGCAACCGGCGCCACTGGTGCGACAGGAGCAGCAGGAGCAGCAGGAGCTGCAGGTCCGGTCGGTGCTACAGGTGCTGTCGGCGCTACAGGTCCGGCTGGTCCAACAGGCAGCATTGGTGCAACAGGTCCCGTTGGAGCCACAGGTGCAGTTGGCGCTACGGGTCCGGCAGGTAGCGGCGGGGCGGGCTTCCAATGGACCAGCATTGCCGGCACGTCCCAGCAAGCGGTTTCCAACACCGGCTACCTGGCCACAAACGCCGGCCAGGTCACGATTACATTGCCAATGTCACCCAGTATCGGCGACGTGGTGAAGGTGTCAGGGGTGGGATCCGGCGGCTGGAAGATCGCGCAAAACAGCGGGCAACAATTGATTGTGCCCACAGCCTCAGGTCTTAATCTTATTAACACCGGTGCGACTAAGCAGTGGGTGTCTGTGGCGTCCGCCTCCGATGGCGTCAAGCTTGTCGCGGTGGCAGGCGACGACAACATCTATACGTCAACGGACTCGGGGGCGAACTGGACCGCCCGCCTTACCAGCATTGCACCAACTTGGCAGTCTGTTGCTTCCTCATCCGATGGCGTCAAACTTGTCGCGGTGGCAAGCAACGGCATCTATACATCCATAGATTCGGGGGCGAACTGGACCCCAAGGGACAGCGCTAGAGATTGGGGGTCGGTGGCGTCCTCCTCCGATGGCGTCAAGCTTGTCGCGTCGGCTTACGGCGGCAACATCTATACCTCTACCGATTCGGGGGCGAACTGGACCGCCAGGGACAGCGCTAGAAGTTGGGCGTCTGTCGCGTCCTCCTCCGATGGCGTCAAGCTTGTCGCAATTGCGGGCGGCCAGATCTATACATCCACTAATTCGGGGGCGGACTGGACGGCCAGCGTTGGCAGCAATGCACTAAATTGGCAGAAAGTTGCTTCCTCCTCCGATGGCGTCAAGCTCGTCGCGGTGGCTTACGACCGCAACATCTATACCTCTACCGATTCGGGGGCGAACTGGACCGCCCGCGCCCGCTTTGGGCAGTGGCTCTCTGTGGCGTCCTCCTCCGATGGCGTCAAGCTTGTCGCAGGGCAAAACGGCCGGATCTATACGTCCACCGATTCGGGACTGACATGGTTTGTGCTACTCGGAAAAACCACGCCCGGCACCAGTGGGTATCTCACTGGGGCGATAGGCTCGGTCATCGAGATCGTGTTCGTCGGGGATGGCAAGTGGATGTTGACTTACTTCATGCCGGAACTGACGGCCTTCTGAGCGGATACTGATGTGGAGAAGGCGGTGAAGCTTGCGGATGCGCTCTGCCGTGCCGTGGCGGCGTTGGAGATACCGCACGCCCAGTCGTTTCACGGCAAGATCACCATCAGCATCGGCCTTGCTGCAGATGTGACCGATCACGAGAACGGCGGCGAGGCATTATTAAAAAGGGCGGATACGGCTCTCTACCAAGCCAAGGATGCCGGACGCAACCGGGTAGCAGCGGGGTAATGCGTGCGCTGCCAGTGGCAGCTTTCGGGTAGTCGGCCCTTGTGCGTCAGTTGAAAAAAAGCTCCGCCGATCTTGCCCGATGACGGTTTCTTTTGGCATGATGCGGCCATGATGCGCATCAATCCAGCTCCTTCCATCTCCTGCGTTGTCCCGGCCTTCAACGAAGCGCGTAATTTGGTTACGGTACTGCCAGCAATTTTGAACACCCTCGCCACTTTGAGCACACAGATCGAGGTGATCGTGATCGATGACGGCAGCCAGGATGAAACTGGCGAGGTCATGCAGGCCCTCGGCGCCAGGCACCCGGAACTGGTTTACCTCAAGCTGTCGCGCAACTTCGGCAAGGAGCCGGCACTGACCGCCGGCATTGATGCCGCTCGAGGTGAAGTTCTGATCCTGATGGATGCGGATGGACAGCACCCCGTCAGCTTGCTGCCCGACATGCTGCGCAAGTGGCAACAGGGATCGGATGTGGTCTATGCGGTGCGCAAGACCCGCGATGACCAGTCCGGCCTGCAGGTCAATCTGACAGCGCTTTTTTACAAGGTCGTGAACTTTGGCAGCCGCGTCAAGATCCCGGCCAATGCTGGCGATTTTCGGCTGATGGATCGCAAGGTGGTCGATGCCCTGAAAAGCCTGCCTGAGCGCAACCGATTCATGAAAGGCCTGTACGCCTGGGTCGGGTTCAACAGTACGGCGATTGACTACGAACCGCTGCCACGCGCCGATGGTCACAGCAATTTTGGTCTGCGCGGCTCGCTGTCGCTGGCACTGACAGGTATTCTGGCGTTTTCGATCACGCCCTTGCGGGCCCTGACACTGATCGGACTGATGCTCGCGGCGCTGGCCCTGGGTTACGGCACCTGGGTTGTCGGCGAATACTTTATCACCGGTATTGCGGTACCCGGCTATGCCACGATCGTGGTCGGCATGATGTTTTTCAGTGGCATCCAGCTGCTCTCGATCGGCGTCCTGTCCGAGTATGTGGGGCGCATTTACGAAGAGGTCAAGCAGCGCCCGCCCTATCTGATCAGCCAGCGCCAGGGTACTGGCTTGGCCGCGATGAACGCTGAGGGGACCCGCAAACAGCGGCTGCCGGAGCAGCAGGCGTCGCTGCTTTGAGCAGACCCACGTTCTGGTTTCTGGCGGTTGGGGGCATGGCCGCTGTCACTCATATGGCGGTCTTCAAAGTGAGCGAACCCCACTTGTGGCCCGAACTCGCCAACGCCCTGGGCTTTTGCATTGCATTCTTTGTGAGTTTTGCCGGTCACCGGCTGCTCAGTTTCAAGGATGCGCAAACTTCGGTCGGCACCAGCCTGCGGCGCTTTGCTATCACCGCAGTGGCCGGTTTCGCCAGCAACGAAATCAGCTTTGCCCTGCTGTTGCGTGTCTGGCACTGGCCGTCGCTGCTGGCGCTATTCGTGGCGCTGGTTTTTGCAGCCGGGCAGACTTACCTGCTGAGCCGTTTTTGGGCCTTCCGCCGTTGACGGCCCCTCGGACCGATACAGGCGCCAGCCGGCGCCCTCGTAATAGAGCTTCCAGCCAGTCTTCTCCAAAACCTGCTCGTCGCCGATGCGCAGCACCAGCCAGTGGCCCGGCGCCAGACCGGCAGCAGGCAGAACTTCGATCGACTGGAGCAGAGCAGCGGCCTGCGGATCAAAATCTGCGCCCTCGAACAACTCGCGCTGCCAGCCATCGCCGGCCTCGCGCCGCAACAGCGGCCAGTTGTCCAGCACCACCATCGGTTTGCGCAGCTGCGCATAGAACGGCAGGTCGTACGGATAAGCACCCGTCACGTAGACCGTCTCCGAGGGCTTCAGGGCACAGGCCAGTACCTCGGCCAGATCCTGCGCGCGTCCGCTTCGTGTGACCGCAGCCACCTGGGTCACGATCGCCAGCGCGATGCCGGCATTGAGCAGGCACAAGCCAACAAAGAGCTTGCCGGCGACCGGGCGCTGCGCCATGCTGCGCTGCCAGCCCAGAGCCGCCAGCAAGGCCAGCCCGGGGATCACCGGCAGCACGTAACCGATCAGCTTGGAATGAGGAATCGAAAAGAAAACGACGATGCTTACAACCCAGATCCAGCACAGGGCCAGCCACTGCCGGGCCGGAGGCGGCGCTTCAGCCGAAGACGCACCTCCCTGCTGACGCCCTGGTCCGAACACAAAGAATACCCAGGGGAACAGCAGCAAGAGCAGCGAGGCCAGGTAGAACCACCAGGGTTGCGGATTGTTGTAGGTGCTGGCGGTATAGCGCGTGAATTGCTGATTGACAAACATGTAATCGAGTACCTGCGGGTACTCTCGCCAGGCCATTGCAAACCACGGCAGCGCGATCACGGCAAACAACGCAAGGCCACTGAACCAGGGCAGATGAATGATCTTTTTCAGCTGCCGTGTCCAGATCAGCCAGATCAGCATGACCATGCCCGGCAGCGCGATGCCGATCAGCCCCTTGCTCAGCATGCCCAGTGCGCAGGCGACAAAACCGAGCCGCGCCAGGTTTGCCGCAGGTTTTTCGCCGGCCATAAAGGCAAAGGCAAAACACCAGATCGCCACGCCAATCCAGGTGGCCACCAGCATGTCGTGATTCACATATTGACCACCGATCAAGAAACCCAGACTGCTGCCCAGCATAAAGGCCGCCCGGCGCCCGGTTTGCTCACCGCCGATGGAGCGAGCGGCCAGGTACAGCGCCACCAGCATCAGGGCGCCATGCAGCGCCGGCACCAGCCGCAGTGCCACCTCATTGACGCCAAAAGTGGCCAATGAGATCGCTTGTAGCCAATGCAGCAAAGGCGGCTTGTGAAAGAAGGGAATTCCGTTCAGGCGCGGTGTGAGCCAGTCTGTGCTTTGCAGCATCCAGCGGCTAATCTCACCATAGCGCCCTTCATCCGGTACCGCGAGCGGTCGCATGGCGGCCAGCAGCAACAGGACCAGCCAAAGCAGGGTCAATATCAACCAGGATTTTTGGCGTTCGCTCAACGAGATAGTCACCACCGAATTCTACCGATCACGGCAAGTTCCGCGCGCCACCTGAACGCCGGTGCGCTCCAACGCAGCCGCGAACGCCGCGCTACCGAGATAGCGGAACTCGCGAGCGCGAGCGGCACCGATCGCATCCGGCTCTGCGCCCGCCTGCGCCGGATGGCACATGATGATGCTGTGCTGCGGCGCAGTGCGCAACCAGCCGTCCATCAGTGCGCTATAACGCCCCTCATCGCCGGAAAAATCGTAAACGCCAAGCAGACTGGTGCAGACCTTGAGGCCGGCCTGCTCGGCCGATCGTTCAAGCGCGTCGGCACCCATCGCAGCAATCACCCTGTTTTTCAGATCGGCATGGCCAACAGGTGCACGCGAAATCCGCAGATGGGGCAGGCGTTCATTGTGTCCTGCGTAACGCGCCAGCAGCGCCTGTAGCAGCGCCTCGCGGATGCCGGCGAACTGCTGCACGTGCTGATGCCCATCGACATGATCTGGCGGCGCCCCCCAGTGCGCCTCGAAGGCATCAAGCTGGCGTTCGATCACGGCGCGCGTCGCCTGCGCTGCCGCGCCGCGGCCAAAGCCACCCAGCGTCGCCTTGCCCATGGCCGCGGCCAGCGACATGCCGTGCCCGCTCTCCAGCGCAAATTCGCTGGTCCAGTCCAGATGCAGGCCGACGTCGATTGCCTGCGGCAGGCCCTTGAGCAGTGCCACATCCTGCGGCCAGCGGGGTGACAGCACCATCACGCTGGTGGCGCTGATGCGCCCTCCGCGCGCCAGCTCGGCAATGCCCAGCGAGGCCCCGGCGTGCACCGCAAAATCATCAGCGCAGACGATGATTTCCTTACGGGTGGCGCCTGGGTCCGACATTATTGGGCCCGCCAAAAGCCGCTCTGGGCATAGTGGTGCTTGAGAAAATCGATCCACAAGCGCAGACGCAACGGCATGTGCTTGGCATGTGCAAAGACTGCGAAAATGCCGTTGGCCGGTGCCGCAAAATCCTCCAGCACAGCAACCAATAGTCCAGCCGCAATTTCGGCCTCAACCTCCCAAGTGCTGCGCCAGGCAATACCGTAACCAGCCAGGCACCAATCGTGCAGCACTTGACCGTCGGAACAATCGAGCGGTCCCAGTGGCTTCAGATAGATCAGTTCCCTGCTGCCGCCCGAGGGCACCATGAACGACCAGCCGCGTGTTTGCGAGGCGTCGCTCGACAGGCTCAGGCAGTCGAACTTCGACAGATCGGCTGGATGGGTCGGCGTGCCGTGCAGCCTGAGATAGGTCGGCGTCGCCACACACAGGCGGCGGTTGTCGGCCAGGCGAACGCTGACCAGACTGGAGTCCGGCATGTCGCCGACCCGCACCGCGCAATCAAAACCTTCGGCCGCCAGATCGACGACCCGGTCGCTCAGATTCAGGGAAATGCTGACGTCGGCGTGCAGTTCCCGAAAGCGCGGCACCAACGGCGCCACGTGGCGCCGGCCGAAGCCGGCCGGCGCAGTCACCCGCAAATGACCACTGGCCTTGACGCCGCCAGCTGAGACACTTGCCTCGGCGTTGGCAACATCGGTCAGCAATCGCTGGCAATCCTCCAGAAACGAACTGCCCTCGTGCGTCAGCGTGATGCGTCGGGTGCTGCGCACCAGTAACTTGACGCCCAGGCGTTGCTCAAGAGCACCGAGCCGGCGACCCACGATGGCCGGCGCGACGCCTTCGGCGCGTGCCGCGGCAGTCAGACTGCCGCGTGTTGCCACGCTGACAAAGGTCTCGAGCTGTCTGAACTTGTTCATGGCCGTAGATTACAGACATAAGAGTCAAATTTCTCTGCGGCTGGCCGGTTTTTTTGGGTTTATTCGTATTACCTGTTGAGAGTAGTGGAATCGTCTGCTGCCTCGACCCCGGAGGAATATTGCCCATGTCTGCGAATGACGAAACAGCCGCCCCCATGCCCTCGCGCTATCTGGCGCGCAACGTGCTGAACTGGGCTGCCCTGCTTGCAACCGTGACCGCAGTGGGCTTGCTGGTCGCCCCACCGATCACAGCGGGTCAAGGATCAGGCAAGTCCCAGCCCAGCGTCCGGCACAATGATGCGTCCAGCAGCGATGCGCCTGCGCTCGAGGCGGGGATCACCGTAGAGGCCTACAGGATCGACCACTCGGTGGTCAACAAGCAAAATCTGCCCGACGAGCCCAACCCAGCGCCGATGGCCATTGCCGCATACGATTGAGGAGTACGCCTCGCCGTATAGTTTCAACGGGCCAATTTTCTTGATCTGCCTTTCACCAAACGCCAGGCAGCGGGGCATAATTGCCCGCTCGATAGAAAATGGTCATGGCGCAACTCACACAATTGCTGGCGGCAGCACGGCAGGGAGACAACCAGGCGGCGGGACAGGTGTTCAGCCTGCTCTACGACGATTTGCGCCGTTTGGCACGGTCGCGCCTGCGTCAGCATCAGACCATGACCCTGCTCGATACCACGGCGCTGGTGCACGAATCCTACCTGAAGCTGATCGGCATCGAGGCTTTGCCAGTGGGCGACCGGAACCACTTTTTTGCCTATGCCGCCACCGTCATGCGCTCGGTGATCGTCGATTTCGCGCGGGCCAGACTCTCGGAGCGCCGTGGCGGGGCGGCCGAACACCTTGTGCTCGACACACTGCTGTCGGACCAGATCGGCGCCCCCGAGAGTGATGTGCTGCAAGTGCACGAGGCCCTCGATGTGCTGGCCCAGGCGGACGCAGAACTCGCAAAACTGGTGGAGATGCGCTACTTCGGCGGCTTGACCGAAGCGGAGATCGCCGCCGTACTTGGGGTCTCAGAGCGCACCGTGCGGCGCAACTGGGAGAAGGCGCGCCTGCTGTTGGCGGCGGCGCTTTGACGCTGGCTCAGAGGCAAGTTTGAAGCTGGACGCCGAAACCCTGCGACGCCTGTCGCCCCTGCTGGACCAAGCGCTCGATCTGAATGAGTCAGAGCGCGAGGACTGGCTTGCCGGTCTCGACGACGATGCCCGCGACCTGGCACCGGTGCTGCGCGAATTGCTTGCCGGTAAAGGCTCCAAGGTGACCGCCCAACTGCTGGAGCGGGGCGCCAATATTGCCGCTTTGGGTGCCAATCAGGACTCCAAGTTTTCGGAGTTTCTCGCCGGTGACAACGTCGGCCCCTACCGGCTCTTGCGACAACTGGGGGTTGGCGGCATGGGCGAGGTCTGGCTGGCCGAGCGCAGCGACGGCGCGCTGACGCGCGAAGTGGCACTCAAGCTGCCCCAGCACTTTTCATGGCGCCCTGGCATGCTGGACCGCTTCAATCGCGAACGCGATATCCTGGCACGGCTGGAGCACCCCCACATCGCGCGGCTGTACGACGCCGGGCTGTCGTCCGCCGATGGGCCCAGGCATGGCTTGCCCTACCTTGCGCTCGAGTATGTGCAGGGTACAAGTCTGACGGCCTATTGCGACCGGCACCGGCTCGGTACCGACGCTCGTCTGAGTCTGGCCTTGCAAGTGATGCAAGCGGTGCAGTTCGCCCATACCCGGCTGGTGATCCACCGCGACCTCAAGCCGGCCAACATCCTGGTCACGGACGACGGCCAAGTTCGGTTGCTGGACTTCGGTGTGGCCAAGCTGCTGGCCAGCGATGACGAGGCCGATGCTGCGCAACTGACACAGCAGGTGGGACAAGCCTTCACACCCGACTACGCCAGCCCCGAACAAGTGCGTGGCGAGTCACTGGGCACGACCAGCGATGTCTATTCGCTCGGCGTCGTGCTTTATGAACTGCTGTGTGGCCCGCGTCCCTATCGCTTCAAACACAACACCAGGGCGCAACTTGAGCAGGCGATTCTCGATGCAACACCCGAACTGCCCAGCAGCCGCATCAATGAGACGTCGGCGGGACTCAGGGGCACAACCATTCGCAGGCTGCAGCGCGACCTGCGCGGCGAGCTCGACACCATTGTGCTCAAGGCATTGAAGAAGCGCTCCGACGAACGCTACGGAACCGTGGCAGAAATGGCCGAAGACCTGCGCCGTTACCTCAAGGGCGAGCCGGTGCTGGCGCGGCCGGATTCGTTCGCCTATCGCGCGCTCATGTACTTCCAGCGTCATCAGGTTGTAGCCGGCAGCGCGGCAACTGTCTTCCTGGCGCTGACGCTGGGCCTGGGGACTGCGCTCTGGCAAGCACGCAGCGCTCAGGCTGAACGAGATCGTGCCGTGCAGTCGGCTGAGCGTGCGAACGCGCTGAACGACTTTGCAACCGACCTGATTCTGGATGTGACGCGGGTTGGACGCGCAGTCAATGGCAAGGATCTTCTCGAGCAGATCGCAACCCAGGCGCAGGCCGAGTTCGGCGACGAGCCGGTGCTGCACAGCGACCTGCTGTTCATGCTCGGCAACCTGCACGGCGCCCTGGGCGGTCCGATGGCGGCGCTGCCCTACATCGAAAAGGCGGAGACCGTGCTGGGCAATCAAGGAGACGCCGATCAGATCGCCCGGCTGCGTTGCAGCAAACTCCCGGCGCATGTGCTTTCGGGTCGGATCACAGCCGCCGCCGCCAGCGATGCCGTCGAGACCGCTGCCAAGGATTTGCGCATATCACCGATCGAGCGTTCCTCCTGCCTGTTCCAGCTGGCCAGGATTCAGTCCTCGCAAGGCGACCCCAACGCCGCCGTCAGAACCATGCAGGACTCGCTCGTCTTGCTCGACAAGTCGTCGGTGCGCAGCCTCAAGCAGAGAGCGCGCTCCACAGGACAATTGGCCTATAACCTCGCTCTGGCGGGCAAGACTGCAGAAGCTGAGGCCCAATTCGAGCGCGCCTCCAAAGAGATGCAGCGCCTGCACATGGAAACAACAAATTCAGGTGCCGTGTTGCGCTCGAACTGGGCGAATGTCTCGCTGCGGGTCGGTGATGCACGGCGCGCACTCGAGCTTGCCGACAGAAACATCGCGCTGCTCAAATTGGCGCGTCCCGATCTGCCGCTTTCCAGTTACGAAGTCTGGCTGCGAGCCGCGGCCGCCGGCGATTTGGGCCGTTACGAGGAGGCCGTGACAGGCTTTCGCCAGGTCGCCAATTTCGCCCGCGAAGCGCAGCAGGATCGAATGCTGCTGGGAGCGCAGTGCTCGCTTGCCATGACCTTGTCTCGCCTCGGACGCCACCTTGAAGCCGAGCATGAATACGAACTCGCCGCCAGCCTTCGCAGCCCGCTGTTCGCGTCGGGTAATTTCGGCAAAGTCGCATTGCGTCAGGCCCGATCTGCAATGGATCTGGACGCGGCCCGGTTTGATGCAAGCAGAGAGGTAGCCACTACGGTGATCGTTGACCCCGCCGTGACCAAGGCCGAGCGCCTGCAGGCGTCCATCATCCGCGCCCTCGCGGAAGTCGGTGCAGGTCAGGGCGACGCGGCGCTGGCCGATGCCGTCAATGCAGTTCAACTGGGACATGAAACTCAAGGCGACAAGCCCTATTCGTTCCGCACAGGGCGCGCCCTGCTGGCAATGTCAAAAGCGCACCGCTTGCTCGGACATCGCGACGCCGCGCGCGACGCCGCCCGTGAGTCGGTGCGGCAGCTGTCGAATTCTGTCGACGCAACCCACCCCGACCTGGTCGAAGCGCAAAAACTCCTTTAACCACGGGTCGCCAAGGATCACCGTCAACGACAACGGGAAGCACCCGGGCCCGTCGGCACGTGGATGCCAGTACTCAAAGTGGTCTGAGCAAGCGCATATGGCCGGTTTTTGATTCCGGTTCCGTATTTCCTCGTGAGTACGGCGGAATCGTCCGCTGCCCTCAGCTCACCAGGAGAGAGCCTTGCTTGCACACCACACTTATGCACCGGACGCGCCTGAGAGCATTGCCATGCGCAGCGCTTTCTTCTGGTCGGCTCTGATCTTTGCCGCGATTGCCCTCTTTCTGTTCGTTTCAAGTGCGCACAAACAGGAGAGCGCAGACACTATTGACGCGCCGGTCGTAAACACAAAAGCGTCAAGCTACCATCAGAACAAACCGATGGGTAGTATTTTTTCAGTTCCGAACCCGCAGTCCATCACTGCCCACTTAAGAAGTGTCGATGAAACAAGCTGATGTGCTTGGCGAATCCACCCATTCCGGAGCGGTGACCCTGAAACCGCTGATGCCTTCTCTTCTTCCAGGTGACGACCGCCACCAGCAGGCTGCAGGCCAGGAAATTGCCAAGAAACACGAGCGCCATTTTCCGGTCGTGAATGACGAAATGCCCATACAAGATTCCAGTGAAATGTGCTAACGCGAAATAACCCCAAGTTGCCCGCGAGACCGAGGTTGCCCCGTTTTGGCACCTCCAGGCCGCAAGCAGTTGGGGAAAGTAGGCCACTATGCGCCCAGCGTTTGCAGCAAAGAAAGCCCAGGTCACGATGTCGGCCAGGTTTTTGATCGTTGGCATATTGACATTCCAGCAAGTAGCCGGTCGCAGCGGTCAGCGCACCATGCGCCGGAATGCGGCCGGATCGCGCTCACACACCAGGTAGGATTGGTGTATCGCGGCACGCGTGATCGCACCCTCCAAAAGCGAGTGGCTGCGGCTTACTTCGATGCGGGCGAGGCTTGCACATTCAGGCGATTCATGGTTTGCGGTATCGGTCGTGCGATAACTTGCAGCGATGGCGGCAGCGCAGAACATGACAATTGATCCCTGAACCAATAGCATGCGCGCGAAACGTGGTTTTTTGGTGGACACTGGTTTATTCATGGCGATTTCCTCCTTTGGTCGTGAATGGGCCTCGCTTGTTGAGGCTTTCTTACACTGAGACCTACGGAATTGGCTTCAAAGACCGGCCATACCGTAACATTTGGAAACAATTTCTTATACGAGCCCGAGGTTCTGCAGGCTGTAATTTTTGATGTTGGGCAAGACGCTGGACAGATCCGTGCTAGACACACCAAACCAGCTTGCCAGCGTGGCGCCAAACTGGTCCACCGACAAAGCCGGCAGCAAGCGGCCTTGCCCCACGTCGTCGGGGCCGCCGTTGGCAATCACCGGCGCTGTGCCGATGAAGGAACGTCCCTTCACGCTGTCGCCCATCACAAAGTGCATGCTTCCCCAGCCATGATCAGAGCCTCCATTGTTGCTGACCAGCGTTCGGCCGAAATCAGAAGCAGTGAACGCGGTGACTTGATTGGAGACACCGAGCTCGACCGTTGCCTGGTAGAAGGCAGACATCGCATTGCCAACGGTCGACATCAGCCCCGGATGCACGGCGAGCAAACTGTCATGGGTATCGAAGCCACTGACAGACACCAGGAACACCTGCCGTTTGGCGCCCAGCGCATTGCGTGCAGCGATGAGCCGTGCCACCATCTTGAGCTGATCTCCCAAGCTGTTGGAGGTCGGGAACGGCGTCGCCAAGTTCACACCAGACAGGGCCGTGCTGACCTGCGCATTGGCGGCAATGGAGCGACTGCCGACGCGCGCATACTCGTTTTCAAACAGGTTGCTTCGCGTTGCAGTCATCAGGTTCTGCAGAGCGCTTGAGCAAGACGTCGATCCAAACAGTGGCGATTGAATGCCAGAGACGGGTACCGAGCCGCTGGTAGTGACCTGGTACTGCACAGCCGTCTTGCCGGACAGGTAAACCGCGTTGCCCGATACGCTGATGCAGGTAAACGTGGCGTTGCCGTTGCCGGAGGCGAACAGATCCCCCATGCGTCCACCCCAGCCGGACGATGCGCCTTCAGGCGACGACGATTGCCAGAAAGATTGCTGGTCGTTATGCGAGAACAGCTTGGGCGGCAACGGCACCGAGCCCGCCGTGTACTGCGCCTTGGTAATGGGCTCGACCAGCGTGCCAACATTGAGAAGTATCGACATCTTGCCAGCGTTGAAGATCGGCAGCAGTGGATCAAGCCCGGGCGCCAGCGCGTATTGGCGGCCATTGGGAAGCGGCGCGCTCGGATTGAGCAGCAAGGGAGTCAGGGCGGCGCGATCAATGGCCAGGTTGGCGCGATAGGTCTGCTGCAGGTTGTAACTGGACTGATCATAGGGAACAAGCGTACTGGCGTAATCGTTGCCGCCGTACAAAAACACGCAGACCAGCGCTTTGTAGTCGGTCGCGCTGGCTGCCGCTGCCTCGCCCATGGCAGCCAAGTTCACTGCCCACGGCGTCGCACTGGCAGCCAAAGACAGGGCTGCGGAGCGTTTCAGGAATGCTCTGCGGGAAGCATTGTCGGGCTCGATCTTCGGAAAATGGTTCATGCCGTGTTCCCCTATTTCTGGACGATATATTCGGGCGAGGCCATCACCAGCGTCAATGCCGCGTAGATGCGGTTCAACGCGCCACCGCTGGTGCTCGCCGAGATCGTGTCAAGTGCGATTTGCAAGGTGCCCAGTGTCGTCGCTGACAGTTGGCTTGCCGCCAGCACCTGGTTGATTTCGGCCAGCAAACTGGCGGAGTTGCTTGCCAGGGGCAACAGGCTGCTGTAGTTGGCGGCAAGATCGCCGGCTCCGGTTCCGCTGATGACGCGCTGCATATAGTTCACGTAACCTGCAACCGACGATTCATTGGTGATTTGAAACTCCGGACCTGCCAGTCCTTGCAGGGAGAGCGCCGTGTTGGGCGGCACATACCCGGGCCGAAAAAAGTTGAACACCGAGCCCGAGTGCATCGGACTTTGACCGAGTCGGGTCGCCGGGTCCGACAAATCACCGACGCCCCATACGCCCGACGGCGAATTTGCTCCGTAGGCACGGGCCCAATTGAGAAACCGTACCACCGGCTCGCGAAGTTTTCCAAAGCTCGGACTGTTGGCTGAGGCCGGATCGCGCGCTTCAACGTCGAGCAGGATCGCCTTGATGACCGATTTCATGTCACCGCGAACGCCCGCGCCGTTGTCAGCAAACACGCTCGAAACGCGGGCTATGTAAGCGGGCGAGGGGTTGCTGGTGACGAGGTGCTGAATCAATTGCTTACCGACAAAAGTCGGCAGATTGGGATGACTGAAGATGGCGTCCAGCGCCGTCGTCAGGCAGTTGCTTGCGCTGGTGCCGGCTGCAATGGTCGTGCCCAGGAAGGTCTTGCTGCCGGTTTCATAACTGGCGGTCACAGAGACCATGGGCCGCTGCTGGTAGTCCGGCGGGTACGGGCTGCTCAGGCCCGACAGGTCCAGATTCCAGCCGGTGAAGACCCGCGCCAGGCCGCTGACGTCAGCTTGGGCATAGGTTTCGATGGCGGCGCCGTTGGTCGCCGTCTGCACGCTGCCGTCGGCATTGAGTTTGAGCAGCCCGATGGTGAACAACTGCATCAACTCGCGCGCATAGTTTTCATCCGGCTCGCTGCCGGTCGTTGGGTTGGCTTTGACGTTGCCGCGAAAGGTCAGGTAGTAACCCATCGCCGGATTCAGTGAAATCTGCTGCAAAAGCGTGCGATAGTTGCCGAACGCGTTGGCCTCCAGAATATCCAGATAGTTGGCAACCGAAAACTGACGCCATTGGGCGTTGATACCGAGTACCGAAACCACGCAAAGCTCCGACAAGGCCAGCACCATGCGTTGACGCAGTGGATCAGTGGACGCTATGAACTTGCGCCAGATCGTATTGTCAAGCCCCGCTGTACTGTTGATGTTGTTGACGTTGTTGTAGCCATTGGCGTTGAGCCAGTCCCAATGGCTTTGTCCGCGGGGCGCGACGAATTGGGCGTCAATCCAATCCGAGTATTTCATCGACTGCATTGCGGTCAGCTCGGATCGCGTGTAGCCCAGAGTGGCTTGGGCCAGAAAGCGCCCGGCGTCGGCTACGGAGGCGGGCGCCGTTATGGGAGCTGGCACAGGAGTCGTGCCAGACGCCGCCGTGCTGCCTCCTCCTCCGCCACAAGCCGCAAGGCCAGAGAACAGCGTGAGGCCGGCCAGCACTCCGCCAGTGCGCTCCGGTGAACCGATCGATGGGGATTGGCGCTCATGTGGCATCGGGGTCTCAGTCAGCCCATACCCGAGCGGCGCTGCTGCGGGAAGATTCGCCGGAGTAACAGTGTTCAAGATGAGTCCTTCGATCCTTGATGCAATGAACAACGTTCTGACAACACAGCGGTTGTCAGAAGACGTCGCCCATCGAATGAATTGGTGTAACAGTTGGTATCTTCGCATGGCACCAAGTCAAAGAAGATTCGGAGCTCTCTAGGCATCCACAATTGCTCCATATTTGGTCTGCACACTGGTGGCCTCCCACTTGATGAAGGACAACCCACTATGGAACTCAAATCGATTCGCACCGCGCTTATGCGAACTCTTGGCGCCACACTTTTGCTGGTTCTGGCGGCCTGCGGTGGTGGTGGCAGTTCGGTCGACAGCGCTGCGAGCACGACCGATCCCGCCGCCGTTGTCGTGACCGAGTTTGCGGCATTGCGCCCACCGCCGCCAAACCGCGCCCAACTCGGGCAACAGATTTTTCTCGACGCCAACCTCTCCGAACCGCGTGGCACGCCCTGTGCCGCTTGCCACCAGGCACAGCAGGGTTTTGCCGGCAACCACGGCTCTCGTATCGGCGTCGCGCTGGGCAGCAAGCCGGGATCCATCGGCTTGCGCAACGCCATGACCAACAGCTATTCCGGACTGGTGCCGACTTTCAAGTTCATCACCACCGACGGTGCAACCGAAGCGTCGGGCGGCCATTTTTGGGACGGCCGCGCCGACACCTTGGCCTTGCAGGCACTGGGCCCGCTGCTCAACCCGCTGGAGATGAACAACCCGGACCGCAAGAGTGTCGTCGACAAGATTGCCCGGTCCGGCTATGCCAACCTGTTCAAGCAGGAATTTGGCGCCAATATTTTTGCCGATACCGACGCCGCGTTCATCCAGATCGGAGTCGCCATCGAAGCCTTCGAGCGCTCCGCGCTGCAGCCCTTCAGTTCGAGGTACGACGCCTTTGTTCGCGGTCAGGCACGCCTGAGTCCGCCAGAAGCGCGCGGCATGGCGCTGTTCATGGACCCGGCCAAGGGCAACTGCGCAGCCTGTCATCTGATGAACCCGACCAGTGGCAAACCGGAGGACTCGCCGTTTTCTGAATTCACCTACTACGCCACCGGTGTTCCACGCAACAACGCGATCCCCAGCAATGCCGATCCCGCCTTCTTCGACCTCGGCCTGTGCGGACCGCAGCGCACAGCGCCGACGCTGCCCGCCGGCGTGGCTGCCGGCGTGACGATCGAGAACTTCTGCGGCAAATTCCGCATGCCCACACTGCGCAACGTGGCCGAGCGGCCAGCCTTCATGCACAACGGCTTCTTCAAGGATCTGCGCGAGGTGGTGCGCTTCTACGCAACCCGCAATAGCGACCCGCAACACTGGTACGGCCAAGCTGTCAGTAACGACATGCCGACACGCTACCTGGCCAACATCGAAGTACAAAAAGCGCCATTTAACCGCGCCGCCAGCGCCGGCCCAGCACTGACCAACGACGAGATCAATGACATTGTGGCCTTCCTGCACACCCTCAGTGATGCGCCTCCCGTCCCCTGAAACATCAGCGCGGGTCTGACAGCCTGCAAGCTCTAAGATTGCGCCCATGCGCTTGCGTATCGCCCACCAATTGTCCTTGCTGTTGGCGGCGGCCGTGGTTCTGGCAGTGCTGCTGGTCGGCGGCTTGAGCGTCTGGAACCTGCACAGCGGCTTTGTCGACTACCTGCGCCTGCGCGACGACGAGCAGTTCACACGCTTCGTCCAGCTGGTCGAGCGGCGCGCTGCAGCAGACCCCGGGATGGACTGGCTTCGCAACAACCATGAGGCGATGCGTGAACTGATCGATGAATTCAACGGTGGCAGACCGCCGGGGCCACCAGCCGGCCGACCCGATAGACCGCCGCCTGAATCAGGCGATCAGCCCGCTCCACCCGGACCACCGGGGCCGGGCCGTCCTCCCCATCGTCCGCAGCCCCCGCCGCCCTCGGCCGCGGGCAACCTGGCCGAGCGCGTCGTGCTGCGCGACAGCCAGGGAATCTGGCTGGGGGGTCGGCAGCAGGCGCCCGACACCAGGCGCACCGTGCGCGCCGTCAAGGTCAACGGCCGGGAGGTGGCCTATGCAGAACTGAGCGCCGAGCCCGAACCCGAGGGCATGGACGCCCGCTTTCTGCAGCGCCAGTACACCGGGCTCGCGCTTGCCGCCCTCGTGACCATCGCCGTCGCAGTGCTGGTGGCCTGGCGCGTGGCGGGCCGCTGGAGCCGACCGCTGCGCAGGCTGCAACTGGCAACGCGGCGCATTGCCAACGGCGAGCAGGCGGTCCAGATTCCGAGCGCCGAGACGGCGGGTGCGCTTGAGATTGACGAGTTGACCGCTGACGTCAACGCAATGGCCGTGGCGCTGACCGTCGCGGATGAAAGCCGGCGCCACTGGATTGCCCAGATCGCACACGAATTGCGCACACCGCTGTCGGTACTGCGCGGGGAGCTTGAGTCGATTGAAGATGGAGCACGCCAGCCAAGCCCCGAAGTGATGACCAGCCTGCGCGAGGAGGTGGCGCAGCTGACACGGCTGGTGGACGATCTGCACACGCTGGCGGTGGCCGACCTCGGCCAGATGCCCTGCCATTTCGCCGACGGCGACGCCAATGAAGCTCTGCAGCGCATGGCACGGCGCTATGAAACCCGCGCGTCCCAGCAGGGATTGACTCTGGTGATCGAGGTCGCGGGACAGCCCATCACAGCTTGCTGGGATTTTGGCCGGATTGAGCAGCTTCTGTCCAACCTGCTGGAAAACAGCCTGCGCTACACCACCGCGCCGGGGCGCATCGAAGTCCGCTGGCAAGCCCAGGCCGGCATGCTTCAGTTGACGGTGCAGGACAGCAAGCCGGGCGTGGCAACGCAACACTTGAGCCATTTGTTCGATCCGCTGTTTCGGGTCGACACTGCCCGTACCCGCAGTGCCCAGCATGGCAGCGGTCTGGGTCTGGCGATCGTACGTGCCATCGTGCAGGCGCACCGCGGCCGTGTCGAAGCAAGCCCATCCAGCCTCGGTGGACTCACCATGCGGGTCGAACTGCCACTGCAACCGCAGCAGATCGAGCGAAGGAAGACGTAGACATGAACCGGCCAACGCGTGAGCGCACTGTACTGATCGTCGAAGACGACGCCAAGATCGCTGACATGCTTGCCAATTATCTGCATATGCATGGCTTTCTGACCGAACTCTGCGTCGATGGTTTGGACGCCTTGCGTCGGCTTCGCAGCTCGGAGCCGGCACTGGTGCTGTTGGACCTCATGTTGCCGGGCCTGGACGGTCTGGCGGTCTGCAATGCGCTGCGCGAGTTCTCCAGTGTGCCTGTCATCATGGTCACCGCACGCGTCGATGAGGTCGACCGCCTGCTCGGGCTCGACACCGGCGCTGACGACTACATCTGCAAACCCTTTAGCCCGCGCGAGCTCGTGGCCCGCATCAGGGCCCTGCTACGGCGCAGCGAGGGGGCCCTGACCCGAGCCGGCCAGCCGGTTGCCTTGACCGTCAACGACGGTCGACAGCAGATCGAATGGCGGGGCCAACCACTGCCACTGACTCCCGTTGAGTTCCGCTTGCTGCGTCTGCTGTTGTCGCGACCCGGCCATATCTTTGTCCGCTCGCGCTTGCTTGACAGCGTGCACGAAGACCAGCGCGACGTCAGCGACCGCGCGATCGACAGCCACATCAAGAACCTGCGTCGCAAACTAGAACAAGCCGGCGCCGGTGACGTCGGCATCAGTTCGGTCTATGGCGTCGGCTATCGCTTTGACGGCGTCGCCTGAACATGGCCGGCAAGCTCACTCAAACTTGATGCCAGCCTCCCGAATCACTGCGCCCCACGCCGTCTGCTCGGACTTGAGGTATCTGGCGACTTCCTGTGGACTGCCGCTCATGGCGCTGCTGCCTTCTTCGGCCAGTTTGGCCAGCATGGAAGGCTGCGTCAGCGCTTTGGCGGTGGCCGCATTCAGGCGTTTGACGATCTCTGTCGGCGTGCCGGCCGGCGCCACGATCATCTTCCAGTCCACCGCCTCAAAGCCCTTGTAGCCTTGCTCAGCGACCGTGGGTACATTGGCCAGCACGGCGACACGCTTGGCCGACGTCACGGCCAGCGCGCGCAGTTTGCCGCCCGCGAGCATACCCAGCACGGCCTGCGGTGTGGCAAACATGTAATCGGTCTGACCGCCGAGCAGGTCGGTGATGGCTGGCGCTGCGCCTTTGTAGGGAACATTGAGCACTTTGAAGCCAGCCTTTCGGGCCAGCATTTCACCCGCCAGGTGGCCCACAGTGCCGTTGCCGGCAAGTGCCTGAGTGATCTGACCTGGTCTGGCCTGCGCCGCCGCGATCAGGTCCGCCAGACTCTTCCATGGCGAATCGGTGCGCACCACCAGCACAGTGGGCACCTCGGCCACCAGCGCCACCGGCACCAGGTCTTTGACGACGTCAAACGGCATCTTGGCCAAGGCCGCCGGGTTGATGGCCAGATTGGCAGTCTGACCCATGCCGATGGTGTAGCCGTCGGGCTTGGACTTGGCCACAAAATCAAGGCCGATATTGCCGCCCCCACCCGCTCTGTTGTCCACCACAAAGGCCCATTGAGTGTCCTGCGTGATCTTGTCGGCGATGTGCCTCGTTACCGTATCGGTGCCGCCGCCGGGCGTATAGGGCACAACGAAGCGAATCGGCCTATCGGGCCAGGATGATGGTGCGGTTTGCGCCTGTGTCGTCATGGGAAAGACGGCCAGCAGGGCAGCGGCAGCCAACGCATGGCGTCGGGAAATGAGGCAGGGTTCTTCTGTCATCACCATCTTTCCTGGTTCAGTCGCTTGGCCAGCCACTTTTGTCAGGCCACGGCCAGCTCGTTGTGCAGTGCGTCGATCGCCTCAACGCTGTAGCCCAAGTCGGTCAGCACTTGTGTCGTGTGCTGACCCTGGGTCGGAGGCTGCAAACGTACACCGAGACGCTGGCCATCCATGGTGAACGGGAACAGCGTGGTCTTGGCAGTTTGTCCCGCGCGTTCGCCGTCGGGCAGCGTGATGTCAGCCAGACCGCCGGTGCTCAGCAGGTGCTCGTCCTGATACAACTCTTCCGGCTTGCGAATCGGTGCAAACGGCAAGCCGACGCGCTCGAACAGCGCCGCCAACTCGGCCGCACTGTGCGTCGCCAGGCGTTCGCGCAACACCGGCATCAGGGTGGGGCGTTGCTGCACGCGCAGGTTGTTGCTGGCATAACGTGGGTCGGCCTTGAGGTCGGCAAAACCCAGGGCGTCGCAAAACGTGGCCCACTGCGCATCGCTGACCGCTGCGAGAAAGATCTGTTCTCCGTCCTTCACCGTGAATACGTCGTAGACAGCCCAAGCCGAAATGCGGTCCGGCATCGGTGCCGCCGGTTTGCCAGTGATGGCGTACTGCAACATGTGCTGTCCGACCAGAAAGACGTTGTTTTCGAACAGCGCGCTCTGCACTTCTTGTCCCTTGCCGGTGATACCGCGTTGAATCAGGGCACCCAGCGCACCGATGGCACCGAACATGCCGCCCATGATGTCATTGACGCTGGTACCGGCCCGCAACGGGTCACCCGGTCGTCCCGTCATGTAGGCCAGGCCGCCCATCATTTGCACCACTTCGTCGAGCGCTGTGCGGTGCTCGTAGGGACCGGGCAAAAAGCCCTTCAGACTGACATAGATCAGACGCTCGTTGAGCTTGGACAACGAAACGTAGTCGAGCCCGTATTTGCTCATGGTGCCAGGCTTGAAGTTTTCCGCCACAACATCGGCCGTGGCCGCGAGTTTGCGCGCCACCTCGGCACCGGCCTGACTGTGCAGATCGATCAAAATACTCTTCTTGTTGCGATTGAACAGCGGAAAGAAACCAGCACCGGCGCCCAGCAGGTGGCGCGTGCGGTCACCTGCAATCGGCTCGACCTTGATCACTTCGGCACCCATGTCGGCCAGCACCATGCCGCAGGTCGGCCCCATCACCATGTGCGTGAATTCAACCACACGCAAGCCGGCCAGCGGCAAGGCATGCGTCACTGGTACAGCTGGAGCGTCATCTTGCGTCATGCGATGATTCTAGACAACCGGCCCGCGCCGCGTCATCGCTCAGCTTGCGCGAAGCCTGGAGTCTCGTTACATTGGTGACCCCAACCCGGAGACCCTGCACCATGCCCGATCCTTCTTCCCAAACCACCACAGTAGCGCACCTCAATTCACCGGCGTTTGCGGCGCTCGGTCTGCCCTTCTCCGAGATCGTGCGTGTCGGCAGCACGCTTTACCTGTCGGGCCAGATGGGCAATCTGCCCGGCACCTTGACGCTGGCGCCCGGCGGGATCAAGGCCGAGGCGCAGCAGGCATTGCAAAACATCAAGACCACGCTGGAGACCCACGGCTACTCCATGGCCCACGTCGTGAAGTGCACGGTGATGCTGGCCGACATGAACGACTGGCCCGCCTTCAATTCCGTCTACAAGACATTTTTCACTCCACCCTACCCGGCGCGCAGTGCTTTTGGATCGAGCGCTCTGGCCTTGGGGGGTCGGCTTGAGATCGAAGTCATTGGCGTGACTCAAGTCTGAGCCCTTTGCGCGAGTCGGATTTCCGTCATGCGGGCCAGCGCCGTTCAGTCAATTACCTGTATTTTTGTCATGAACAAGTAAATTTATTCAAGGTTAATCGGCAGTGAGGTATCGAATAAAGTAGGGGCACGATGAAATCCAACCCCCAAAGCGTCAAGAAAGTCAGAGCCATCAAACAGGAGGTGCCGCGCGCCGTGCTGTTTGACGCCTATGGCACCCTGTTTGACGTCTACAGCGTCGGCTTGCTGGCCGAACAGTTGTTCCCCGGCCATGGCCAGACCCTGAGCGTGCTATGGCGCGACAAGCAAATCGAATACACGCGGCTCGTGACCACCAGCAACCATGGCGCGCACTATCAGCCATTTTGGGAGCTGACCCGTGCGGCGCTGCGCTACGCCATAAAGAGAATCGTCGGCCCGAGCCAGACCGTTGACGGGGACGGGCCATTCGCCAGCCAGATTGACCGGCTTATGAACCAGTACCGACATCTGAGCGCCTTCCCGGAGAACCGGCAGGTGCTGAGTGAACTCAAGGCGCGCGGCATTCCGACCGGGATCCTGAGTAACGGCGACGCCGCCATGTTGAATCTGGCCGTCAAGTCGGCCGGACTCGATGGCCTGCTGGACAACGTGATCAGCGTCGACCCGATCCGCAAGTACAAGACCGATCCGGCCGCCTATGCCCTGGGCGAGCAGGCCACCGGTCTGGCCGCCAAGCAGATTGTTTTTGTCAGCAGCAACGCCTGGGACGCGCTGGCCGCGACCTGGTACGGCTACCAGACGCTGTGGGTGAACCGCTACCAGTTGCCCTTTGAAGAACTGGGCACCCAGCCCACGCGCACCAGCAGCACGCTGCGCGATGTCCTCGAATTCTTTCCCATCCCCGCCCCCTGAACGGAGTTTCCCATCATGACCGCACGCACCCCTGTCCACCGCCTGCAAGTTGCCGCCGTACTGCACCAGTTCATCGAGAACCAGGTCCTGCCCGGCACCGGCATCGCTCCCGCCAAATTCTGGCAAGGCTTTGACGCCCTGGTGGCCGATCTGGCACCGAAGAACATCGCCCTGCTGGCCGAGCGCGACCGGTTGCAAAACGAGCTTGACGCCTGGCACAAAGCCAACCCCGGCGCCATTGCCGGCACACGGGGCATGAAGGCGTATCGGAGGTTTCTGGAAAAGATTGGCTACCTGGTACCGGTGCCCCAGAAGGTCCGGGCCAGCACCAAGAATGTCGACGCCGAACTGGCCTTGCAAGCGGGCCCGCAACTGGTGGTGCCCATCACCAATGCCCGCTACGCACTCAATGCCGCCAATGCGCGCTGGGGCAGCCTGTACGACGCGCTCTACGGCACCGACGCGATTTCAGAAGCCGATGGTTGCGAAAAGGGCCAGGGCTACAACCAGAAGCGCGGCGCGAAAGTCATCGAGTACGCACGCCATGTGCTGGACCGTTGCGTGCCGCTGAAAACCGGCTCGCATCTTGACGCCACGGCCTATGCGGTGATCGACAACCAGTTCCTCGCCATACTGAAGAACGGCAAGGCCGCTGGCCTGAAGAACCCGGCGCAGTTTGTCGGATTCCAGGGAGAAATGGGCGCACCCTCGTCCTTGTTGCTGTCGCACCACGGCCTGCACATGGACATCCGCATCGACAAGGCGCACCCGATTGGCCGCACCGATGCCGCCGGCGTGGCCGATCTGGTGCTGGAATCCGCCCTGTCCACCATTCTGGACCTCGAAGATTCTGTGGCGGTCGTGGATGCCGACGACAAGGTGCTGGCCTACGGCAACTGGCTGGGCATCCTCAAGGGCACGCTGACCGAAGACGTGGAAAAGGGTGGCAAGACTTTCAAGCGCGGCCTGAACCCGGACCGCCAGTACACCGGCCCGCGCGGCGAGGACGTGGCCCTGCATGGCCGCTCGCTGCTGTTCCTACGCAACGTCGGGCACCTGATGACCAATCCGGCCATCCTCTACACCGACAGCCAGGGACAGGTGCGCGAGATTCCCGAGGGCATCATGGACGCCGTCATCACCACCACCATTGCCCTGCACGACATCAAGAAGGCCAATGGACAAGGCCTGACAAGCGACGCTCATGGCGTCGCGGGTATCCGCAACACCCGCCGCGGCAGCGTCTATATCGTCAAGCCCAAGATGCATGGCCCATCCGAGGTGGCGTTTGCCAGCGAACTCTTCGGTCGCGTCGAGAAGATGCTGGGCCTGCCTGAGAGCACCGTGAAGCTCGGCATCATGGACGAAGAGCGCCGCACCAGCGTGAACCTGAAGGCCTGCATCGCTGCGGCCAGCAGCCGCGTTGCCTTCATCAACACCGGCTTTCTGGACCGCACCGGCGACGAGATGCACACGGCCATGCAGGCTGGAGCGATGATCCGCAAGGCCGACATGAAGTCCAGCGCCTGGATTGCCGCCTATGAGAAAAGCAATGTCCTGGTGGGTCTGGAATGTGGCCTGCGCGGCAAGGCGCAGATCGGCAAGGGTATGTGGGCCATGCCAGACCTGATGAAGGCCATGCTGGAGCAGAAGATTGCGCACCCAAAAGCCGGTGCCAATACCGCCTGGGTGCCCAGCCCCACCGCTGCCACGCTGCACGCACTGCACTACCACCAGGTGGACGTGGTGGTGATGCAAAAGCAGTTGGAGAAGACCGACGTCAACGCCGAGCGCAACGCCATCCTCGACAAGTTGCTCACCATTCCCGTGGCCAGCAAGCCGAGCTGGAGCGCGGTCGAAAAGAAGCAAGAACTCGACAACAACGCGCAGGGCATCCTGGGCTATGTGGTGCGCTGGATCGACCAGGGCGTCGGTTGCTCCAAGGTGCCCGACATCCACAACGTGGCCCTGATGGAAGACCGCGCCACGCTGCGCATCAGCAGCCAGCACATCGCCAACTGGCTGCAGCATGGCGTGGTGAC
>CAIVLG010000005.1 GCA_903906695.1 uncultured beta proteobacterium
ACCCGTGAACGAGCCTGGTCCCCTGCCAAAGACAATGGCATCGAGTTGACCGAACTGCAGTTGCGCCTGCGCCATCAGGTCTTGAATGTTGGGTATGAAAGTGGCCGAAGTCCGGGCACCACCTGGGCCGCTGTGCTGCCAAACCCGGCTGCAGCCGGCCGCGCTGCTTTGGACGGCGACCGACATGATCTCAGTGCTGGTGTCGAACGCCAGAAGATTCATCGCTTGCGGCACAAGCGATCTGGAACAAGGGTCGGAGCGCGAAGGCATGGACAGATTATCCGCGGCCGACCGGGCCTGGAACGCGCCGGTCCGGACCATCAAGGACAATCACGACCATGTCCACTCCTGCCCTTGCCGATTTCATCGGTTATTTTGCCGCCGTCCTGACCACCGGCAGCTTTGTGCCACAAGCCTGGCACACCTTCACGACGCGCGACGTCAGCGGCATCTCTCTTGGCATGTACAGCGCTTTCACAGTCGGCGTGGCGAGTTGGACGATCTATGGTCTGCTACTGAGCGCCTGGCCGGTGGTGATTGCCAACCTGATCACACTCGCGCTGGCGGCGTCCATTCTGATCATGAAATTGCGCTATCGGTCGTAGTCGAGCCAGCGCATCGAGAGCGAAACAGACACTCTTGCCAGCCACAATGACCAAAGGGTATACCCCGATTTCCGTGGCTTTCCCTGCCTCATATGATTTAAATCAAAGAGAGCAAGCCCGCTTCCCTCATTTACTGGAGACATATTGATGATGAATTTCAAGACGCTGTGGCCCGCCCTGGGCGCGGCATTGCTGGTCGCCGCCTGCGGTGGCGGCGATGGTGGTCCAATGGGTACGCAGGACAACAATCCGGCACGTGGTGCGCTGATGCAAACACCCCCGCCGCGTATTACCTCGATGACGGCCGCCGACTTCACGGCCTTGCTGAAGGCCAGTGCCTCGGGTCAGCAACTGCTGGCGCTGGCCGGCGCGCCGGTGTGTGGCGTTGACGTCCAATACATCCAGTACGGCACCGTAGGTGCCACCAGCGAGGCCACGACCGCCTCGGGCGCCTTGATGGTGCCTACCGGCAGCGATGCACGCTGCACCGGTGCGCGCCCGATCGTGCTCTATGCCCATGGCACCAACATCACCAAGAGCTATAACCTGGCCAACATCACCGACAGCACCAACCAGGCCGCTTCGGAAGCCTCGTTGCTGGCCGCCTTGTACGTCGCCCAGGGATACATCTTGGTGGCGCCCAATTACGCCGGCTACGACAGCTCGACCCTCAGCTACCACCCCTATCTGAACGCCGATCAGCAGTCCAAGGAAATGATCGATGTGCTGGCAGCGGCCAAGAAGGCGTTGCCGACATTGCTGTCACCGACCACCGCCAGTGCCAAATTGTTTGTTACCGGCTACTCGCAAGGCGGTCACGTTGCCATGGCGGCGCACCGCGCGATGCAGGCAGCAGGCATACCGGTTACCGCGTCGGCGCCGATGTCCGGCCCTTATGCGCTGGCAGCGCAGTCGGATGCGACCTTCTACGGTAACGTCAATTTGGGTAGCACGATTTTCGTGCCCTTTATTTTCACCGCCGCACAGAAGGCCTACGGCAATATCTACACCACTCCGTCGGACATTTATGAAGCCGCCTATGCCACCGGCATCGAGACCCTGATGCCAGGCCCATACGACTTCACAACCATCGTGACGAGTGGCAAATTACCGCAGACCGCTCTTTTTAGCAATACGCCACCCGCACCGGCTTTTGCCTCCATCACGCCGCCGACCGGCACCGGCGCTACCGATGCCCTGTTTGCCATGGGCTTTGGCCCTAGCAACCTGATCAAGAACAGCGTCCGTCTGAGTTACCTGCAGGACGCGATGGCCAACCCCGACGGTGTCGTGCCGAAGTTCACCAATGGTGCACCCTCAACGACGGCGAAGAACACCATGCGCATCGCGGCCGTCAAGAACGATCTGCGCGGCTGGTCGCCGGCGGCACCTGTGTTGCTGTGTGCCGGCAACGGCGACCCCACCGTCTTTTACAGCCTGAACACTGCGGTGATGGGAGCGCTGTGGGGGCCCCAGGTCGCCGCCCATCTGGTTACCGTGCTCGACGTGGATTCTCCCGTCACCGGCGCCGGCGACCCGTTTGCAGCCGCCAAAGTCGGTTTTGCACAAAGCAAAGCCGCGCTCATCAGCGCGGCCATTGCGGCGGGCCAGGATCCGGCTACCGCGGTGGTCATGAACTACCACGGCACCCTGGTGCCGCCCTTCTGCAACGCGGCAGCGCGTGGCTTCTTTTCGCAGTTTTAATCCGACGGAGCAAACGCAATGAAGAAAACAATTATTCCGGCATCCGTCCTGGCTGCATTGGCCCTGACTGCTTCGGGCGCTGCAATGGCCCAAGCGACGACTATCCAGCTCGGCGTGGCCAACGTCAACCCCAACTCGAGCGCCAGCGCCATCTCCGGACCCTTTACGCCAGCGGATACGCTCAGTACGAAGGTCCAAAGTCAAACCACGGTGTATTTCAGCGTCGCACGCGAGATTGACTCGCACTGGGAAGTGCAACTGGCGCTGGGCGTACCGCCCACACATGACATCACTCTGGTGGTACTCAAGCCCACAGGCGTGCCAGGCAGCGTGGCAGCGGCGGATGGCTCCACCGTGGCCAAGGTGCGCCAGGTGGCGCCGACCCTGTTCGCCAACTACCGATTCGAGCAGAGCAGCAGCCAGATTCGGCCTTTCGTAGGCTTGGGCGTGAACTACACCGTCTTCAACCCGGCAGATTCCACTGCAGCGGGCGATGCGGTCAATGGCGGCCCGACCAGTATCAAGTTGAAAAATTCGGTCGGTCTGGCCGCGCAGGTGGGCGTGACCGCCAAGCTCGGCGGCCCCTGGTCGGTCACTGGCGCCTGGTCAACGGCCCAGGTCAAGACCACCGTGACTTCCAACACACTGGGTATAGAGCGCACGTCGGATGTTACATTCCACCCCTCTGTCTTCACGCTCACCGTAGGGTACACTTTTTAGGCGCAAGCCAGAGTCCAACAGAAGGCCCCAACGCAGGGGCCTTTTTCATGGGTCCTGGTAGTTGCCAGATTGAGGAACCAGGGTCAACATAAACTTGGCGGCGTAAAGCACGGCAAGCGAGCCAAGCAGGTCGCCTGTGAACATGACGGTCGTGCTGTTGATGAAGTTCTCCGTCAGACCGCTCAGCGTGAACCACAGTTGATGCAGCACGGGACTTATCAGGGCAAACAGCAAGGCGACTTTCAACAGGGTCGCGCCGGTCAGATTCTCCAACTCAACATCCAGTTCCAGCAGGTCAGCGCAAATCAATCCGGCGAGCCACGGCGCAAAGCCGGCGATAACGCCTGCGCCAGCCAGAGCGGTCAGATCGCCGGCAAATTGATAGAGGTAGTCGTTGATCACGGTGGCAAGAGCAATGCCAATCGCGCCCCACGGGCCGAAGAGCAGGACGAACACCAGCCGCAGACCGCTGGGTAAAAATATCCAGTGCACGCCTGCCGAGTATTCCAACGAGGAAAACAGCAGCGCGTTGAGACGGAAAAGCAGGAAATAGGCAAATGCGGTCGCTGCAACGATCAGGGCGTTTCTTTGAATAGACAAGTCCTTGCCCCCATCTTGCGCATTCGGGTCAGGCGACTTTGCGACCGCAAGCCGTTCCGCCCTTCTTTGCTGCGCCGATCGTCACATGTTTGTCAGCTGCCGTCTATCCCCCATTTGGGGGATATCGAATGGTTTCTGCATCAATCTCAGTTGGCCGCCGCCCGCTGCAGCCGATCGCGCACGCCGTCCCACTCCGATGTGTCGGGCGGCGTCTCGACCCAGATCAGTTTGACGCCCTGATTGTCAAACTCACGCAGCGCTGCAAACAACTGCTGCGCGGCGGCAACAGCATCCCCAGGCATTCGACGGCTCAGCACGTGGCTGGAACGGTTCTTCAATACCGAGCGTGAATAGGTGGCGATGGTAGGCCCTGCCCCATCGGCTGCGCCATGCTCGTTGCCCAGCACATCAAGCGCGGTCTGCAATTCGGCAGTCTTCATCAGACGCACTTTGGCATGTGGCGCGTAGTGCGATTCCAGCGTGCCAGAAGCCCGCGGCGCGGACAGCTTAGCGCTTGCAAATTCATCGACTGAAAACACCTTCTGGGCGCAGGCCGCCTGCGCCTGCTCCGGCGTGACAGCGCCGGGGCGTAGCAACACCGGCACGCCGCGCGTGCAATCGATGATGGTCGACTCGATACCGACAGTGCAGGGTCCACCGTCAAGAATCAGCAATTGCGCTCCGAACTCACCCTGCACATGCAGCGCCGTGGTCGGGCTGACGCGACCGAACTGGTTGGCGCTCGGCGCGGCGATGCCCCAGACCAGCTTTTGCACTTGAAGCGAATTTGCGTCCAGCTCACGGCAGGCTGTTAGCAATGCCTGCGCGACCGGATGCGATGGACAGCGCAGTCCGATCGAGTACTGGCCCCCGGCAGCGGCAGCGGCAACACCCTCACGCCGCGGCAAGATCAGCGTCAGCGGGCCCGGCCAGAACGTCTGCATCAGCTGGCGCGCAAAGTCCGGCACGCGCTCTGCGAAATGGTTTGCGCCGTCAGTGTCGAGCACATGCACGATCAGGGGATGGTTGGCCGGCCGGCCCTTGGCTGCAAATATCTTGCCGACCGCTTGTGCGTTCTCGGCATCGGCCGCCAGGCCATAGACAGTCTCGGTTGGCAAACCAAGCAATTCACCGGACCGGATGCAATTGGCAGCGGCCACTATGGCACCAGTATCGCTCCCATCCAGAATCATGGCGAGAGCCGCACCTAGAAAGCCTCGATGCCAAGTATCTGGGCCGCCGCCAGCGCGGTCGCTCGAACCTCGCTGACACTGACGCCAGTGACAGTGAGATGACCCATCTTGCGCCCTTTGCTGGCCTTGAGCTTGCCGTACAAGTGCAGATGCGTGCCGGGCAGCGCGAGCACCCGATCCCAGGGCGGTGAAAAATTGTCGACCCACAAATCACCGAGCAGATTGAGCATGATGGCCGGACTGTGCTGACGCGGCTGCACCAGCGGCAAGCCGGCCAGGGTACGCACCTGCAACTCGAACTGTGACAGGTCGCAGGCATCGATTGAGTAGTGACCGCTGTTGTGCGGGCGCGGCGCCATCTCGTTGACGATCAATGAATCGTCCTGCAAGACAAAAAATTCGACGCACAGCACACCGACGTATTGCATCTCTTCGGCCAGTCTGCGGGTCGCTGCCACGGCGTCTTCAGCCAGCGTCTGCGGCAAATTTCCTTCATAAACGGAGGTCACCGCAAGAATTCCCGCGCGGTGCAAATTGAGCTGTAGCGGCAGGTTGACCATGACACCATCCCAGCCGCGTGCCACAAGCACCGAGCACTCGGCCTTGAGCGGCAGCAATCTTTCCAGAACACAGGGCACGTTCTTGAGCTCGTCCCAGGCGGCAGCCAGAGCGGCCCGATCATCAACCCGAATCTGTCCTTTTCCGTCATAGCCGAGACGCGCCGTTTTCAGAATCCCCGGCAGCAAATCGTCGGCGACATCCGCCAGTTCTGTCGCCGACCCGATCACCGCATAGGGCGCGCAAGGCACGCCGCAACGCACAAAATGCGCCTTCTCGCGCGCACGGTCCTGAGCGATGGCCACCGACTGGGCACTCGGCGCCACTGGTCGCGCCGCACCCAAGGTCAGCAGGGCCGCTGCCGGCACGTTTTCGAATTCGGTCGTGATGGCAGCGCAACGCTGCATCAGCTGCGCCAAGCCCTGCTGATCGAGGTAATCGGTCTTGATGTGGTAGTGGCTTACCAGTCCGGCCGGGCTGATCACATCGGGGTCCAGCACCACCGTGAAATAGCCCATCGCCTGCGCCGCCTGCACAAACATGCGCCCCAGCTGGCCGCCTCCCATCACGCCAAATGTTGATTGCTGCCCATTGTCTGCACCACCGGGCAAGATGGCGGCCCCCAGGCTCATAGCACCGGTGGCAGCGTCATGCCACGCGACATCTCGGTTTGCTCGGCCCGAAAGACCTCAAGCTTGCTGCGCAACTGCGCATCCTCATTGGCCAGCATCGCCACGGCAAACAGCGCCGCGTTGGCGGCACCGGCGGCACCAATGGCAAACGTGGCCACCGGGACGCCCTTGGGCATTTGCACAATGCTGTGCAACGAATCGACGCCCGACAGGTGCTTGCTCGGCACCGGCACGCCAAGCACCGGCAGTACCGTCTTGGCCGCCAGCATGCCTGGCAGGTGTGCTGCGCCACCAGCACCGGCGATGATCGCTTTCAGACCGCGACCCAGCGCTGTCTCGGCGTAGGCAAACATCTCATCGGGCATGCGGTGCGCCGAAATGACACGCGCTTCGTGGGCAATGCCAAACTGTTGGAGAATATGGACTGCGTGCTGCATGGTGTCCCAGTCGGAACTGGAGCCCATAACGACGCCGATCTGAATGTGTTTCATAGTGTTGAATTATTACTTACCGACCCCGAGCCCACGCCAATGCTGAACGTAACTGCTGAAAACTTTGATGCCGAGGTGATTGCCGCCTCCATGCAAATTCCGATCCTGATCGATTTCTGGGCGCCTTGGTGCGGACCATGCAAGGTCATAGGCCCGCTCTTGGAAAAGCTCGAAACAAGCTACGGTGGGCGCTTCAAGCTGGTCAAGATCGACTCGGACCAAGAGCAGGAACTGAGCCAGGCCTTCGGCATTCGCAGCATCCCGACCTGCATTCTGATGTTTCAGGGCAAGCCGGTGGACGGCTTCATGGGCGCGTTGCCCGAAGGCCAGATCAAGGAATTTCTGGACAAGCATTTGCCCGAGGGCGACGTGCTTGAAGCTGAGGTTACCAGCGTCGAAGTCAGCGACGCGCCCGACGCCAATGACCCGCAGGCGATCCACGAAGCGCTGCAGCAGGCCGTGCTGAAGAATCCGGACGATGAAGACGCACGCTTTGCTTACGTCAAACTGCTGCTGGAACGCGGGCAGACCGACGATGCCAAGGTCGCCTTCGCTCCCGTCATCGCCAAGACCACGCTGGTGCGGCGTTTTGATTCGCTGCAGCGCTGGATGAATGCGATGGACTTCACTGCGGAGCGCGCCGACTTGGCCGCTTCAGAAAGCGATTTCGATGCCAAGATTGCTGCCAACAAGCGTGACTTTGATGCTCGCTTCGGCAAGGCCCAAACCCTGATGGCAGCGCAGAACTGGCCCGCCGCCATGGACGAGTTGCTTGAAATCCTGATGCGTGACAAGGCTTGGTCCACGGACCTCGCGCGCAAGACGTACATTGCCATCCTGGACATCATCGAACCACCCAAAGTGAAAGTCGCCGACGGTCAGATTCCGCCGGTGGATCCTGTTGTGGCGACCTACCGGCGGCGCTTGAGCAGCGTGGTGCTGAGCTGAACAACTCTGTCATCCCGGAGTCAGCAGTTGTCATCCCGGACGCGGCAGTTGTCATCCCGGACTTGATCCGGGATCCAGTGCCACGCCGACTCTGGA
>CAIVLG010000006.1 GCA_903906695.1 uncultured beta proteobacterium
AGACTTTTCCATATTGGCACTCGTCTTTGCGATGCGTCTATCCAAGTCAGCACGATCTTGGCGCTTGGCGCCGAAGATATCATTTGAACCAGCCCACACAACAATTAGGTCTACGTCTCCAAGTCGGCCGCCGGTCTTGATGAAATCGTCTACTTGCTGTGTCATTCCAGTCGATGCAACATTCCGAAATTGAGGATCAATGAGGGGGATGATATTGGACTCGCCAGAAGTCGCGCCACTGACTGCAAGGTCTTCCAACTTTGCATTGAGACTTTTTGCAAGATACTCGACCACTACTGGGCCATCTGATTCTCGACCCTGCCATCGCGGGGGTGCCGGACGCTTCTTATCAGTCAGACGGTAAAGATTTCCGTTATCGACATTGCTGTCGCCAAAAACGACAACACGCTGAATCGGAGGCGAAAAAGATGGAGACGCACAACCGGTTAAGACTGCAATTGCAGCGATGGTGCATAACAAACCGCGTCTGAGTATCTGCATGAACTGTCCCCTTCTGGTTATGATTTCGATGACCGCTTCGCCTTTGAATATCGGCGATCTTACTGCGATCACTGACGATAACAATTTGACTCCGCCTTGTGTCGCAAGTTACGGGTATTGCTGGCGTGAGTGCAATATCCGCAGATTATCAATCACGTCGCTGCCGACCTGATAAACCACGATGTAGTTCGGGTGCACGACGTGCTCTCGCGTGCCAGCCACGCGATCGGGCCGGAACAAATACGGCATGAGCGGAAGGTTCTCGGCAGTTTGCACGATGGCAACGGCTTTGCGCCCCTGCTGCGCTGCGCTGCTCGATGTAGTCGATGATTTCCACCAAGTCGGTGATCGCCTCGTCAGACCACCGAATGGTTTGCACGGGCTTTGCGGCGTTCTTCGAGCATGGTCTGCACCTTGGCCATGGCGGCATCGTGAGGCAGGCGCGGCTTTTCGCTGTGCAAGGCTTCCTCCACCTTGGCACGAAACCATTGGTCGTGGCTGGCTTCCTGTTGTTCGGTGTCGAACAGGGAAACGATGGGGGACAGCGGGACGCTCATAGAGCCGGGGCTAGCACACGCGTCCGTCTTCAATGGTAGCCAGCTTCCTTTTGATGTCGCACCGCCAGAATGATGACGGTTTCACCATCGAAGCGATAGCGCGCCACATAGCCGCTGTCGCCAAAGTCAATCGGCCACTCTCGGTATTGCTCTGACATGTCCGGCACAGGGCGCCCGATTTGCGGCTGGTGCCCAAGCACTTTCACGGCCTTGATGATGGACTCCCCTGCGCGTTTGGCAGCGGCGGGGTTCTTGGGGCGCAAAAACTCGCGCAAGCGTTCAAGGTCTCGAATGGCGCTGGGCGCGAAAATCACTTGTGGCATACGGGCGCAGGCAATTCGTTCTCAGTTCCCCAACTGGCAAGCCAGTTATCAACCTCTGCGGCGGTTGCGTGCATGCCGGTTTCTTGATAATCGTCCCACGCCTTGATTGTGTCTAGCCGGAAAGCCTCGCGCCTTTCCTCTCTGTCAACATACTGGGTAATGGCTTCGCGCATGAGCCAATGCGCCGACCGATGGCGGGCTTCGGCCAGACTTTCAACACGGGCGCGGGTGTCCACATCGAGTTTGACGGACACGGTTTTGGCGGCGATGTGTGGCTGTGGCATGGCGTTGCACCCAAGATTGACAATAGGTGTTACCTTAACACACTTGGTTGAGGCTGGATATGTTTTTCAGCCAGCGCCCCAGTTACACTTGCCACCGGATGTCATCCACTTGGGTCATCCACTTTTCGGATTTTTTTAACTGCTGGCTTTTGCGAAGTTCAATGCTGGCGCGGGTTGCGAGGGGTCTAAACCACGAAAGTGGGTTCGATCCCCGCCAGCCGCACCAGCGCATCATAAGTTGTTGACCCAAAACGACTTTCTTCAAATTGTGCCGACTGCTACATCGCCATGCTACAAAAGGTGAATGGTATGCAGAAT
>CAIVLG010000007.1 GCA_903906695.1 uncultured beta proteobacterium
CGTGATCGATTTACCTACCATTCAGCGCTACCTCAATTTCCACTTCAGCGTGACCATCGACCTGTTCGGCTCTGACGAATCGAGCAACGCCGCCACCTTCTACAGCACGGGTCTGAAAGGTCGCTATGAAGAAGGCAAGCGCACCGACGACCATGTACTCAAGGGCAGTACTTACAAGGTGCTGGCGGTGCAGGGCGGCCAGCTGGTCGAGCGCGAAGTGCCCATGCTCAATGCACTCAACGAAGTGCTGCGCGATGACTACATCAAGGACTCCATCGGCGGCGTGCAGCGCTGGAACCGTGTCATCGAGAAGGCTGGCATTCCGGTGCGCCTGAGCGTGCCACACAAGGCATTTCACCGCAACATCGGCGCGCTGGCCAATGCCAAGGTGTCGCCCGATGGCCGTGTGCTGTCCGAAGCTGAGTGGCAAGCCAATGTGGACCAGTGGCTGCCGAGCGCGACCGACAAGGCTTTTGTCGCCAGCCTGATGGGGCGCGTTGTGGCGCCCGGTCAATTTGCCAACTGGATTGCGCCGCCGATTGTTGGTATCAACCGCCAGCCGTCCGACTTCGAGTACGTGCGTTTCAACTGATGTCAGCAGCCATGTCGGACAACCCGGCCCTGCGCCAGCATCTGATTGACCCCGAGGTTTGCATCCGCTGCAACACCTGCGAGGCCACCTGTCCGGTGGCGGCGATCACGCACGATGACCGCAACTACGTGGTCGATGCGGCCAAGTGCAATCTGTGCATGGCCTGCATCCCGCCATGTCCGACCGGTTCCATCGACAACTGGCGCGTGGTGGCGCGCGCTCAAGCCTATAGCGTGGAAGCGCAACTGGAATGGGACGAACTGCCCGGCGAATTGAGCGCTGAGGAACTGGCGCAGCAGGGACTTGTCGCGACTGAGGTACCGGCGGCGGAACCCTCTGCCATGGCGATGGCGGTTGAGGCTGGCGTTGCCGAGGAGTTCAGTGCTGCCCAGTACGGCGCCACCATACCTCCCTGGTCTGCAGCCCATGCCTACACCAATCTGTATGGCCCCAAGGCCGCAGAAAAGTTCGTCACCGCCACGGTGGCCGGCAATGTTCGCGTGACCAAGGTCGGGCAGGACTACGACACACACCACGTTGTGCTGGACTTCGGTGCCATGCCGTTTCCGTTTCTGGAAGGACAGTCGATTGGCATCATCCCGCCGGGCCTGGCCGCTCAGGGGCGACCGCATCATGCACGCCAGTACTCGATTGCCAGTCCGCGCAACGGCGAACGCCCCGGCTACAACAACCTGGCGCTCACCGTCAAGCGCGTACTCACCGACTACCAGGGCAAGCCGGTACGCGGCGTGGGCTCCAATTACGTGTGTGACCTGAGTCCGGGTGACAAAGTGCAGGTGATCGGCCCCTTTGGCGCAAGCTTCCTGATTCCGAATCATCCGCGCTCACACATCGTCATGATCTGCACCGGCACCGGCAGTGCCCCCATGCGTGGCATCACGGAATGGCGGCGGCGGCTGCGCCAATCGGGGAAATACGACGGTGGCAAATTGATGCTGTTCTTTGGCGCGCGCAGCCAGGAAGAGTTGCCCTACTTCGGTCCGTTGCAGAAGCTGCCCAAAGATTTCATCGACATCAGCTTTGCCTTCTCGCGCACGCCGGGCCAACCCAAGCGCTACGTGCAAGACCTGATGCGCGAACGCGCCGCCGACCTGGCGCTATTGCTGGCTGACCCGAACGCTTACTTTTACGTCTGCGGCCTCAAGAGCATGGAGCAGGGCGTGCTGCTGGCCCTGCGCGATGTGGCAGAGCAGGCCGGGCTGTCATGGGACAGTGTGGGTGCAGCGCTCAAGCGCGAAGGGCGCCTGCACCTGGAAACATATTGAACCTCAGACCGCTTTTCGATGCGCGTTGACGTACTCGCGTAAGGCAGCATTGATGCGACTCTGGTAGCGTTTTCCGGTGCCTTTAAAGAAACTGAGCACATCAGCGTCCACTCGAAGCGTTATCTGCTGCTTGTTTTCACTTGCTACCAACAAACCAGGCCGTGTCCACTGCACTTGATCATTTTGGCGCGGTATATCGCTGTAATCGATATCTGCGTCTGGAATGGCTGCGACCGCCTGCAAGCGTCTGCGCTGTTCAGCACTGACTCGCGGCGGATTGACTGGATCAAGATTGAATTTCACGGTATTGTTTGCGCTCATTGGCGTCTGCCTTTCTCGCGGAAATCAAACGGATGATGTCACCCTCTTTTCCACGAAGTGTGTAAACAACCGCCAGCAAGGCGGGCTCAACAAGACCTACAGTCTTCCATCGGTCTTCACCGTAGGCCTCTCTGCCATCAAAAGTCTCAATGCGATTGGGATCCAGGAAGATTCGAGCGGCGTCCTCAAAACTGACGAGATGTTTCTGTCGATTCGTTAGCGCCTTATCCAGATCCCACTCGAATTCCATGGGCCAAATATACTACGTTTGTAGCTACAAAGTGTTCGGCGTTGAAGCGGGAGGGGTGCCTGCCATCTCGGTGCGCAGCCAAAAGCAGACCATATTGAGGACACCCTCACAATGGTTCAGAGAAATTGATTCAGCTATTTGGTACGAAGCTTCAAACAGTCCAATCACCGACCGTTTGGTCGCCGTACAGGCTCTCAGGCGTGCAGGCTTTCGTACTTTTTCATCAGCTGTTCCGGTGTCTCGACGAATTTCGGATCGACTGAAATGCAGTCTGCCGGGCACACCAGTTTGCACTGGGGTTCTTCTTCGGCGCCCACGCACTCGGTGCAGCGTGCCGGGTCGATGACGTAGAGCATGTCGCCAGCAGCGATGGCTTCGTTCGGGCAGGCGGGTTTGCAGGCATCGCAAGCGGTGCAGTCTTCGGTAATGATCAAGGCCATGATGGTTTCCTTCAGGTTCAGTGATCTATTGTGCCCGAAGGCGCCCCGCTCTGAAGAGCGCCGGGATAGATCGATAATTGTTCCCGCAAGTTTATCAAGGAGAACTATTTGCCAACGCCCACCAGCGCGCCTGGAGGTGAGTCGGTCGACACTTTCACGCTGGCCGTCCCCGACGATGCGCTCGCCGACCTGAAATCACGGCTGGCCAACACCCGCTGGCCGGATCGTGAAACCGTCAGCGACTGGAG
>CAIVLG010000008.1 GCA_903906695.1 uncultured beta proteobacterium
AGAATCGTTCCACCAGAGTAGATGTCGCCCTCTTTCTTCATGTCTTTCAGTACAGTCATGCCAACAATGGGCTGGTCCTTGCGAGGATCGTCTGACGGGCATTTAGTGCACTTTGCAGCTGGGTCGCCGATCAGAACTTTTTCCACTTTCCCGGAAATCACGCCGCCGGAATCACTGATGCGAATCAGTCCCGTTGCCTGATTGTCATCATTGATCGTTTTCCACAGGCCGACGGGCGACATTGGCGGCCCGGCATCGACCTGCGCTGACAGGCAGACGCATAGCGTGAGTGCAAAGGCAAGACGAGGGTTGAACACGGGCAGCTCCTTCGGAGTGTGTCGATGAGTCAAAGCGCCGCGAACAGCGCCTCGCAGCCGGTGCCGGCCAGCGCACGGTCAACTGTGGCCCTCGCGTTGGGGTCCAAAGCCTGGTAGTCGCGCCGCAACCAACTCAGGCACTTGCCCTGGTACGGGAAAGCCTGCTGCACCCAGGGCTGGCCGTCGACCACCGCATTTACCTCGGTCACGCCCGCAGTCAAAGCTCGGGCATTCGCCAGCACCACAGGCACATACAGGCGTCCGACTTCGCATAAAAGGTTATGCACGCTCTCAGGCAGGGCATTGGCGTCGAGCCAGTCAGCGTCGTTGGGTTCGATGCCAGAGAGATCGTCCACCAGACCGACCCAGCCCCAGACGCGCGGGGCATGCTGCACTGTCAGCGCCATCGGGGTCGGGTCGAAATGGGCCAGCTGGGTCAGCTGCCCGTACAGTCCAAAGTCACCGCTGCCGGGGCGCTTGCCGAGGACAAACGGATGTCGTTTGAAGTGATCTTCCAGTACCTTGAGCACGCGCAGGTAGCCGGCTTCAATCACCGGCGCCGTGACCGGATTGGAGCCAACGTAACGCAGGCGGGGAATTTGCCGGTCGGCAATGTAGGTGGCGATCTTCTCGAACTGCACATCGTCCTGCATCGGCATGCCCTGGGCGCTGAGCACGTGGCGCGCCCTGGCAATATCGGCCGCATAGCTCCAGCGGTAGTGGAACATCGGCTTGGAGAGCCATTCGTCGCCAAAGTCTTCCAGCAAGGCATCGATGAAAGCCAGCGCCGGGTCGAGCGGAATCACACTGCGACCGGCAAATTCGGATTCGAAGCGGCGGATCAGCGGCGTTGAATCTGTCACCGCCTGCAGGCTGCCGTCGGCAGTCCGTAGGTAGAAGGTTGGCAACAGAGGCGGCTTGGCCTGTGGCAGTCCGGGTATTCCGGTGCTGGAATGAACCAAATGGTAGGGAATGCGCCGATACCGCAGCAGTGCGACCATTTTCCGGGTGTAAGGCGAGCAGGGATTGCCGCTGAGCAGCAAATGTGCTGATGTTGTGGACGAGGTCATAAGCAGTTCCTGTCTTGGGTGCGTTCGAAGTCAGCTTCGCGTGCGTGCCATCAGGCTGTCGATGACAGCGGCCACATCGTCCGGGCAGTCTTCCTGCAAAAAGTGCGCGCCCTTGAGCGTGACGTGGGCTTGGCCCTTGGCACCTGGAATGAGTTGCTGGAAGTGCAAGTCGCCTCCTTTGGTGACCATGTCGTTGTCGCTGAAGGCCGTGACGAAAGGCTTTTTGAACTGCGACAGTACCGCCCAGGCCGCCCGATTTTCAGCCACCGACGCATGCTGCGGCGTGATGGGCACCAGCGTCGGGAACTGGCAGGCGCCAACCTTGTAGCTGGCGTCGGGGAACGGCGCGTTGTAGGCCGCGATCTCGGCCTTGCCGAGCTTGCGGCTGCAACCCATCGCAACAATCTGGCCGACTGGCAGGTCCGGCGTACTCTGGCTGAAGGCCAGCCACTGCATGAAGGCATCGGACACTGGCGTGCCCACCGGCAACGCGGTGTTGGCCACCACCACGCCCGCAAAGCGCTCGGGGAACGCAGCCACCAGCCGCAGCCCAAGCAGACCACCCCAGTCCTGACAGAACAGCGTCACGTCCTGCAGGTTCATCGCCGTGAGCCAGCTGCTGAGCCAAGCGACGTGGCGCTCATACGTGTATTCCTTGCGGTCCGCTGGCTTATCGGAACGGCCGAAGCCGATCAGATCGGGTGCGACGACGCGGTGGCCGGCAGCGACCAGCTTGGGGATGATGTGACGGTACAGGTAGGACCAGCTCGGCTCGCCGTGCATCAGCAGCACGGTGCGGCCATCACGCGGACCTTCGTCCACGCAGGCCAGGCGCAGCGTCTGGCCGCTGGCCGCATCGCTTATCTCGGTGTAGTGCGGCTCGAAGGCCCAGTCGGGCAGGTTGTCGAATCGACTGTCGGCGGTGCGAAGTATTTCCATGGTGCTCGTCTAAAGAATTTCGTTGATCGGTGTCTGCCACGTTGGCACGACGTCTGATGCCGCCACACCCGGACTTGAATATAGTGGCAGTACAAGTGCCACTATATGCACAGATGACTGCTTGATCATCGGTAATAACCCTAGATGAGGAAAATTCCTTCTTCGACTTTGTCCTGAAACATGTCAGTGCGAAAGCAGGGCCTTGGCGGCCAATTGAAGTGTGGCGACTGTGGCATTGAAACTCAGCCCCTGTTCCTGGCGCAGCCGGACCCAGGCCTCCGGGCTCAACACCATGATCAGGGCTTCGAAGCGCGGCCGGTCCGCAACAATCTCTTTGGGCAACAACTTCTTCAGGATGGCACGTTCGAGTCCGACGCCGTGCCGGATGTTGGCGTCAATCACGGTCGACTGATGGCGGTGAACCTGGGC
>CAIVLG010000009.1 GCA_903906695.1 uncultured beta proteobacterium
ATATTGCTGCCATTCATCCCAGACTGGCGTTGGCTACTTGATCGAGACGATAGCCCTTGGTATACAAGTGTCAAACTCTACCGACAACCGACGATAGGCGATTGGAACAGCGTCTTTGCTAAAGTCGGATCTGACTTGGCGCAGCTCATCGCACCAGATTCGCGCTAACCCATCACGACCAGCGGACTCAAAGTCACCGGGCAACAAAGCGGCATCAATAAGCCCCCTCGGTGCACGACTTGTTCACTCAAGCGGCAGGTTCAGTAGTGCGCGTTGCGCTGCCGTCGGAGCCTGCTTGAACGCCAGTGCACCGATGGCAAACTCGCTTGTTGAAGCATTGATCCACACCTCGGCAAAACCCGCCGCGAGCAGCACCTCGCGTAACGAGCGCGGTGTGAACCCGGTCTTGTGGGCATAGAAATCGACTCCGCTGGTAGCGATCTGTTTGCCCCAGCCATACATGACGTCATGAACTGTGATCGGGCCGCCTGCGGATTCATACAGAACGCCGTGGATATCGCTGCCGTTCTCAACGAAATGCTGCATGACGAGCTGCATGTCTGGCACGTGAATCTCCGCAAACCCTTCCGGCTTCAAGACATGCAGAAAGCCTGCGAGAACCTTGCCAACGTCGTGCTGATAGTAGTGTTCAAGGTTGTGAGAGCAGTAGATGGCGTCGAACAGACCGCCTGGCAGCGTGGTGAGCTGGCGCGCGTCCAAGACGACATCGGCGCCGGTCAATGGGTCTATATCCAACAGCAGGTGGGACCAGTCCTGGTACCACGGCGAAATGGGGATCTCCTTGCTGGCGCCACCCACATTGAGAACGCGCGGAGTTTCGCCACCGCCAATGACTGAAGGTGATTTCCGAGGTTCCTTGGGCCCCAGGATATTCTTGATGAAGTTCAACAAGATCATGACGTTTAGATCACCCCCGCATTAACGCCTAAATCCTCTGGGACTTCTGCAAACAGCTGCGCTGGCGTGATGTCCAGTGCCACACTGGCCAGGGTGACCGTGTCGCCCTTGGCAAACGGATGCAGTACCCAGAAGCCATCAGCGCCCTTGCGATAGCTGTCGGTGGTGCGGGTAGCCAGGTCGATCAATACATATTCTTCCAGGCTGGGCAGGCTGCGGTAGTAGCTGAATTTGAGACCCCGGTCGTAAGCGGCGGTGCTGGGCGAGAGTACTTCGATGATCAGTTTGGGCTCGGTCTTGACCATGCTGCTGGCTGCATCGAGCGCACTACAGCTTACCAGGACGTCGGGGTAAAAGTAGCTGTTGGCATCAGCCACATGCAGGCGCATGTCGCTCATATAGGTTCGGCAAGGGCTGCCGCTGAGGTGCTGGCGCAGGGCGATGTACAAATTGCCGCCAACCGTTATATGCCGGTCTTCAGCTCCAGCCATGGCGAATACGTCACCATCCAGAAATTCATGGCGCTCGGGCTGTTCGGCCTCCCAGGCCAGGTAGTCGGTTGCGCTGAAGGTGGGTTGAGGTGCGGCAAGTCCCATGGCAATCTCCGATTGTGTAACGTCGAATTGCATTATCCGGTAATGGCGGCTGTCCGAGCAACACTCGATTGGCATACAAACTCGTCGCATCGAGCCGCCTGAACCATGCCAGGCAAAGGCTGATCACTGGGTAACAAAGGGAAGGTTGGCGCCGGCTGATTGAAATGCACTGACAAATTGAAATGCACTGACAAATTCGAGAAGCCATTCAGTCTCGCATCAAGGCCTCGATCTCCTGCACCCCGACCGGAACATCCCGGGTGATCAGTTCACAGCCCGTGTCGGTAACGATGGCATCGTCTTCGACGCGGATGCCAATGTTGTGGTACTGCTGCGGCACGCCTTCAGCGGCTCGTACGTAGATGCCGGGCTCGATCGTCAGCACCATGCCGGGCTTCAAGATGCGCGCCGGGCGGTCTCTTATGATTTCGCC
>CAIVLG010000010.1 GCA_903906695.1 uncultured beta proteobacterium
AGAATGATTGAAATTGACTTGGCTTCTCAATCGAACAGCGCCCTACTACCAACACCATCAATCAACCACGAAGGGCAGCAAATGAATCAACTCGACGTCATCTTTACCCTGATCGCCAAGAAGCATCTCGGCATTGAAACCCTCCAGACCAGAAGTTCCGATCGGCTCGATTTCCACGACATCGCGGTCTGGTGCATCCGGGACGCACTGGAAGCAGCCTTCAAAGCTGGCGTTGAAGTTGGCGCGTCCATGCCAAAACCCACAGAGTCAGAAATTGCCAACACTTCCATCTAAATCACAAGCCGCGCAGAAAACGCTTGGCTTTGACTGCAAACAGCGCCTTCATCACATCCCCTCAATCAACCATCAAAGGAAACGAATCATGACTACCATCCAACTCACCAGCACCCAAACCCAGGTTCTGCAACACGCGCTGGACCACAACAGCGGACGCATCAACTGGTTCCCCGACAGCGTCAAGGGAGGCGCGCGCAAGAAGGTGCTTGACGCCTTGCTGGGTCGAGACCTCATCATGAATGACGGCACCGACTGGCTGGTCGCCACACCCGGGTACGAGGCCCTGGGTTGCGCGCAACCTGCCGTAGCAACCATGGACGCCACACCCGCCCTTACGCCCAACGTGGTGGCGAACGTGGCGATTGACGCGGCACCGGCGCAAACCACCAAGGTGCACCGCACCCGCGATAACAGCAAGCAAGCGATGGTGATCGCCATGCTCACACGAGCAGAGGGCGCCACCATCCAACAGATCTGCGCCGCTACCGGTTGGCAACCGCATACGGTGCGCGGCACCTTCGCGGGAGCCTTCAAGAGGAAACTGGGCTTGACCATCACGTCCACCAAGGACGCCGGTGAAGAACGCGTCTATCACATCGCTAAATAGGCGAGGGTGTCAATCATGAAACTCATCACGATTCTCCGATCTCTGCGCGAGCAACCGCGGCCTCTCACGATTGAGGAAGATCTCTATCTCACTCAATTGAATGAAGAAGTTCACAAGGCCGGTACCGACGGCATGCGTTGGCGAATTCTTGAGCGCGAGGGCTTGCTCGAAAGCCACGATTTCAAATTCGACGATGACCTGGTCGTGGTCTTGAACAAGCTCTACCGGGCCACGTTGAATTGACAGAAATTCTTTGCACAAATATTCTTCTTGAATTGCTTGACTTCACTGCGAAGTGAAGCGTTCATACAAATGTCGTGATTGACGACGCCAATAGGAGAAATCACCATGAGCACCATGACCATCACAATCGAACGCACCCCACGCACTTTGCAGTGGGGCGCGCAGACCATTGCCGTTGAGGAGTTGGGTTTGCGACTGCCCTTTGCCCGCAAACCAATCGACCTCAGCGAAGTAGGTGGCACAGGACAGAAGAAGGTCTTTGTCACCGAAACGCGCGAACTCACGTCAGCCGAATTTGATTCCTTTGCCAGCACCCTGCTGAAGTCACGCGATTGGCTCAGCGGCAAAGGCGGCGCCACCAGCGACGGCTACCTCTGCGTCGAGGTCACAGCACCGGGTCGCCCCTACCTTTACGTCAACCCGGAGGGCTTCGATTACTCTCGCCATGTTGCCATTCTTGGGTGATCCAAAATAAAGATTGAAAAGATGCCAAAAAAGCTTGGCTTCTCAACAAAGAAGCGCGTTACTACGGATGTCGAAACAATCAACACCAAGGAAACCAACATGAGCACCAACACAAACATCCCTACCACTCAGAACGAATGGTGGGGCTTCTGGGGCGCCATGCAAGAGGAAGCACCAGCAGCATGGGCGATCGCACTGCCAGCCATTGCAACGGTCACTGGCTGCGAGCCGGATGCGGTACGCGCCTTCCTGGACAGCCGCCACGGGCGTCACTTTGCTGACGAGGTCAAGAACCATTTGCTCAAGGGCAAGGCCCTGGCCGATGCGATCGATGCCACCATCACCCAATGGATGACTTGGACGATTGGACGCTTGACCAGCAAGCAACATGGCATCCCGCGCGGTCTGCCCTACCTGACAGGGTTTGTGGTCCATTGTGAAATCATGGAAGAGACCGCGGAGTGATCACACCGCAGGTGCAAGCGATCTGGCACCAGCAACTTTGGCAGCCAGATCTTCAAACGCCACCCCATCAGATTCGCGGGTTGCAAGTTTGCCAGTCCAGTCCTGCCAGCGCCGAACAAT
>CAIVLG010000011.1 GCA_903906695.1 uncultured beta proteobacterium
CGCTCGCCGGAATCGGGCAGGATCACGACGATGGTTTTGCCGGCGTGTTCCGGACGTTTCGCCAGGCGTACCGCAACCGCGGCAGCAGCGCCGCAGGAGATGCCCGACAGAATGCCTTCTTCGCGCGCCAGCCGGCGGGCAAACTCCACGGCCTCCTCGTTGCTGACCTGTTCAATCACATCGACCAACGAGAGGTCCAGCACATCAGGCACAAAGCCGGCGCCAATACCCTGGATCTTGTGCGGTCCAGGTTTTACTTCTTCACCGGCGCGTGTTTGCGTCAACACCGGGCTCGCCGTGGGTTCCACCGCTACCGAAGTGATGGCCTTTCCCTTGGTTTTCTTGATGTAGCGCGAAACGCCGGTGATGGTGCCGCCGGTGCCAACGCCCGACACCAGGATATCGATCTTGCCGTGTGTGTCATCCCAGATTTCGGGTCCGGTGGTGGCCTCGTGGATCGCCGGATTGGCCGGGTTCTTGAACTGCTGCAGCAGCACATACTTGGGGTCACTGGCCGCAATTTCCTCGGCTTTGGCAATCGCCCCCTTCATGCCCTTGGCGCCCTCTGTCAGCACCAGTTTCGCACCGTAGGCCAACAGCAGCTTGCGCCGCTCAATGCTCATGGTTTCGGGCATGGTCAGCGTGATCGGGATGCCGCGTGCCGCAGCCACAAAGGCCAGCGCGATGCCGGTGTTGCCGCTGGTGGGTTCGACCAGTTCCTTGCCGGCGCCGAGCACACCGCGCTTTTCGGCGTCCCAGATCAGGGCCGCGCCGATGCGGCACTTGACCGAGTAAGCCGGGTTGCGACCTTCGATCTTGGCCAGCACGGTGGCAGCAGCGCCATCCGTGATGCGATTGAGTTTGACCAGCGGCGTGTGGCCAATGGTGAGTGAGTTGTCAGCGTAAATGGCGGTCATGGTGTTCCTTTTTCGTGTCACTTCGATCAGGATGTGACTCTAATGGCGCTGGAGGGAATCTCAAACGACTTAATTTTTAGTTCTAAATAACAGGAACCATCTAAAGCCATGTCCTTACGCGGTTCGCAAAACCAAATAATCGGCTTGTTGGTCTCTTACATCTACCAGATAATTATTGGTTTATCTATTGCTAAATTTATAAAAAACATTTAAAAACAGCTACTTACAAAAAAGTATCTATTAATGAATGAGACTTCATCCGACTCCGTTGCGCTAACAGTCCGGCTGCGTTCGCTGTTGGCGCAGAATGGGCCGCTGACCGCGCAGCAGTTCCAGAAAGCCACCGGCAAGAGCCAGCCCAGTGTTTCGCTGGCACTGGGCAAGTTGGGGCTGGAAGTCTGCAAAATGGGCGCGGCGCGCAGCACACGCTACGCTCTGACTCAACCGATTTTGGGTCTGGATGCGCGTCAACCGATTCAACTGGCCGCATCCCCTGCAGACCAGGGACTCTTTGGCGCACTCACGCTCTTGAAGGGTGAGCAGGTCTATGCGCAAGGCCCGCGCAAGAGCGAGTGGCTGACCGCCGGCACTTTGCCCTGGTGGTTGTCAACCTTGTGTCCGCAATGGTTTCTGGGGCGTCAATTCACCCGGCTGCGCCCGGATTTTGCCCCGGATCCTGACCAATGGAGCGTAAGTCAGGTCTTGTACATCGCCGCCAATCATTTCTCTGATCCACCGGGCGCTTTTTCTCTTGGCACGCATGGGCCGCCTTCGGACACCGCCGTTGCCCGCCAGGTGGTCACACAGGCCGGGCGTAGCCTCGCATTTGATCAACTGGCCGATGTCTTGGTGGAGGGTTTGCCCACGGGATCCTCAGCGGGGGGCGAGCAACCCAAATTCATCTGTCGCGTGCGCAGTGAGGCGGATGCGCTGAAGGCAGACAGCCACGTCATTGTCAAATATTCGCCGCCACGCGGCACCCCGTTTGGCGAGCGCTGGCATGACCTCTTGCATCTGGAACATCTGGCCAATCAGGTCTTGCGGGACCAGGGCATTGCCAGTGCCCAGACTGAAGTGATTCAGACGCAGCGGCGCACTTTTCTGCAATCCACACGCTTTGACCGCATTGGTGCGTCCGGCAAGCGTCACGTGGTCGCAGCATCGGCCCTGCACGATGCCTTTGTGCGCGTGCCCCGGCGCCACTGGGTTGCCAGCTGCCAAGCGTTGGCAGCGCAAAAATTGCTGGCGCCAGAGTACCTTGCCAGCGTTGCCAGCATATATAGCTTTGGCCACTTGATAGGCAACACCGATATGCATTTTGGCAACCTGTCCTTTTTTGTGGATGACGTGACGCGGCCAGTGTTGCTGCCAACGCCGGTCTACGACATGTTGCCCATGAAGTGGCGCCCAGGCATCCACGATGGTGCCCTGGACCTGACACCGTTGCAACCTCCTGTACCGCTGGATGGTTTCGATGTTCAGGCGCTGCAGGCAAGGCAATGGGCGATTGACTTCTGGCAGCGGGCTGCTGGTCTGTTGGAGCTGAGTCCGCCGTTTCGAGCGCTTGCAGGCATCAATGCCGAGCGTCTGAAAAGCAATTTCGTGATGTTATAAATCGCCGCATCCATGATGCACAAACTGATCACCCTCGAAGCTGCCGTGCAGCGCTACACGTACGACGGCATGCAGTACGCCAGCGGCGCGGCGCTGCCGGTAGGGTCGGACGCCGTCGTTTTCGGCCGCGAGTTGTTGCGTCAGCAGCGCCGCCAGCTGCATGCGATCTTTCATTGCAACACGCAGCAGCTCAACCTGCTGGCCGCCGCTGGCGCTGTCGCGCTGGCCGAGTGCGGCTTTACCGGTCTGGAGGGTTTTGGCTTTGCCAACGGCCTGCGCCGCGCCGTCGAGAGTGGCGCGATGTTGCTGGAGGACTACTCCAATCTGTCGCTGCCGCTGCGCTTGCTCGGCGGTGCCTTCAACTGGCCTTTTGTGCCGGTCACGTCCAACATCGGCTCCGACCTGCAACACCTCAGCGCTCAGGCGCCCGGCGAATACCCGGCACAGCGCAAGATTCCCGAGATCGTCGATCCTTTCAGCGGGCGCATCGTCGGCGCCCTCTCCCCGCTGCGCCCCGATCTGGCGGCGATCCACGTCACCATGGCCGACGTGGAAGGCAACGCTATCATGCTGGGCACCGAATGGAGTCGTTTTGAGCTCTCGCGCGCCGCCAAAAAAGTGGTGCTGCTGGCCGATCACATGGTTGACGGCGCCTGCATCCGCCAGTACCCGAACCTGGTGCGAATTCCGGGTCTGCTGGTCGACGCAGTCGTCTACTGGCCGTTCACCTCCTGGCCGCAAGCCTCCTGCGGCGTGCATGACAGCGACGACGCGCACATGAAGTCCATGAACCAGGCGTTGGCCACTGCCGATGGCACGGTGCGTTACCTGGAGGAGTTTGTTTATTCCTGGCACAGCCGCGACGAGTATCTTGACCTGATTGGCCGGGACCTGATCGACAAACTCCGCCGGGGTCCGACTTCGTTCCTGCTTGATCCCTATCGTCAGTGGATCCTGCCGGATGCAGAGATCGACGCCCTGACCGGAGCCGGAGCCGGCACATGAATTACACGCGTCAGGAAATGATGGCGATTGCCACCGGGCGCGAAATCCGCGACGGCGAGCTGGCGATCTTCGGCGTTGGCCTGTCCATGCTGGCGGGCTACTTTGCCCAGGCCTGCCACGCGCCGCATGTGCGAGCCATGACCGAAGGCGGCATTTACGGCTCCACACCCATCGGCGGTCTGCCCTGGGGCATCGAGTGCAACCGCATCTCGGCCAATGCCACCAGCTTCACCAACGGTCTGGATGCGCTCGGCTTCATGGTGGCCTCCGGTCGCTGCGATGTCGGCATCATCGGCGCCGCGCAGGTCGACAAGTTCGGCAACGTCAACACCACCGGCATCTGGAGCCACCCCGACCGCAAGCACCTGGAGCCACCCAAGACGCGCCTGACCGGCAGTGGCGGTGCCAACGACATCGCCTGCGGCGCCAAACGCGTCGTGATCATGGCCACGCACGAGAAAAAGCGCTTTGCCGAACGCGTCGATTACATCTCCTCGCCCGGCTATCTGGAGGGCGGCAAGGCACGCGAGCGCTACGGCTTTGTCGGTGGCGGGCCCTGCGCCATTGTCACTACGCTGGGCATACTGCGGCCGGATCCGCAGA
>CAIVLG010000012.1 GCA_903906695.1 uncultured beta proteobacterium
ATTGACCACTGCGTCTTTAACCGGGTTGCCAATGGCATCCCGCACAATAGCGGTTAGCGCACTCTGGTTGGTTGTGCTGCCCGCCGCATTCGGAGGCAGCGCCGCCGGGTTGGCCTGCAATACCAAAGTAGCAGGAACCTTCGCAACAAAGGCGCCTGTGAGGCTGGTACTCACCAGTTTACCTGCCGCAGTAGTGAGTTGAGCCGACACCGTGACCGGACCGGCGGTGGTTGAAGAGACGTTCACAGTCGCATCGCCAGCGCCATCGGTGTAAATAAATGTAGGAGACAAGGTCCCTCGTGTTGTGCTGAAGTCGACCCGTAATCCAGGTGGTGCCGGAGGCGGCACCCCATTCAAAAGGTATCTAACTGTTACCGGATATGTGGTCGGCAAAACTGTCCAAGGTGGTGCAGTCAACACTGTAGTAACAAAAGCGAAGTTGTCGGCACTGACGACCACCTTTGCTGTGTTCTCGGCACCCAACCCTTTGACGGTCAACGTATCGACGCCAGCATTGACTGCTGCGAAATCAACCGTACCCGCCCCCGCGATGTCCGTTTTCACCGTCGATTTATTCAATGAGTTATTTAAGAGTGGGTCTGAGCTGATCTGCAAAACGGCATTAAAGATCGGCCTGCCGCTCGAGTCGGCAGCTTTCAGCGTGTACGTCTGTGCAGGGCTATTCACTATTGCGGCGCCCGGCCCGTTGACCGACACGGTTGTACCAACGACCGTGATATCGATGCTCTTTAAAACGCTACCGACGGTGGCTGTGACCTTGATGCTGCGATTACTGGCATCGGCACCGGGGGACAACGTGACGGTGGAGACGGTTCCAGCCGCATTCGTGACCGGCGCTGGATTGGCTCCGGTCAAGGTCCCAGAATCCGCAGTAAACACCACGATCTGGTTCGGCAGCGCCGCGTTGGCCCCGTTCTTGACCGTCACGATGAAACTGATGGTCGAACCAGGTGCTGATTTCAGCTCGTTGCTCGAAGCCAGAATATCAATCGACGCGGCCGCGCCGGCGCCGGTGCCGCCGGTGCTGTCCACCACCACCGTGATGCTGTAGGTGGCGCCCACTGCATCCGTAATCTTGAGCGTTGCCGACCCAACGATCCCCGCAATGACCGTCAACTGAGAGCCCGCTGGATCGAACTGCGCCTGAACCACGCGAGAGTCGGACGTACTCCAACTGTAGGGCTTTGATCCACCACTGATCTGGATCGGAATCGAGTTGGTGCCCGCGCCCATATTGAGCGTGGGCGGTGCCGCGACAAAGAACGAAACGGCGGACCCCACCGTGACCTGGATTGTTACCGACAGGCCGCTGGAATCCTTGACAACTACGGTTGCAGTGCCGGCGCTCTTGGCTGTAATGTTCAATGACGATCCTGTCGCGATTGCCGAGGCGATTGCAATGTCACTGCTTGAGGCTGAGTACGGCGCCAAGCCTCCCGTGATTGCGTACTGATAAGCGGTTGGCGATGCCACGACGTAGAGGTTGTTTGGAGCAACCGTAGACAAGGCCACCGGCGCCGGAACGTTGACCACAATCGTCAGTTGGGTCCCGTTGGCGTCCGAGACGATCACGTTGGCTGTGCCACCTGTCGTACCCGGCAATGCAGTGATGCTCAGGTATGAAGCTGAACCTGATGTCATTACAAATGCACTGACCAGTGCCGGATTCGCACTCTGCACCGTATACGGACCAACTCCGCCGGAAATTGCAAAGGAGTTGCTTGTTGTTCCCGTGGCCAGCGCAAGGGGCGACGGCGCCGTACTCATCAACGCACCCGGCGCAGAGACCGTGACAACGATGCTGATCGATGCCCCCACCGAATCGCTGATCACCAGTGTCGATGAGCCAATGGCCAGAGCGCTGATGGTCAGTGTTGATCCAGCCGGTCCAGCCATCGTTGCACTGGCTACGGTTGGGTTGCCGTTATTGATGTTGTATTTGGCTGCAGTTGGCGTTGTGGTCGTCAGTGGGATACCACCATAGATGGTGTACATCGCGCCAGCGCCCTTTGCAAGCGTCAAGTTGGCGGGTGCGTCCGAGAAGACGGAACTCGGCAGCGGCACCGTAACCGTGATCAATACCGGAGGATTGCTGCCACTTGTGTCACTGATCGCCACGGTGGCCACGCCAACAGCCTTGGCAACAATTGACAGACTCGAACCAGTCAGGGTGGTTGTCACCACAGCCGGGTTGCTGTTGTTCACCGAATACGTTCCCGTTCCACCATAAATCTTGGTGAAATTGGTGCTACCTACCGCCAGTGTCAAATTGGACGGCGTGTCGGTAAACAGCACGTTCGGCGCAGGCACTGTCACTGAGATGGTGATTGCCGGAGTACCCGTTGCATCCTTGATCGTGATAGTGGCATTACCCGTGCTGAGAGCCGTTATCGTAAATTTTCCATCGGATCCAGGCACGCTTGCGGTTGCCACCGCCACGTTGCTGCTGAGCGCGCTATACGGTTTGGTGCCGCCCGATATGGTCACGGGATAGGTATTGCCAGGTGCAACCGATGAAATTGTCAGGTTGAGTGGAGCATCGACAAACAACGCCGGCCCTGATGCCGTCACAGTCACGGCAATCGAAATCGTCACGCCTTTGAGGTCGCTCAAGATGACTGTGCCGGAACCTGCCATGCTGCCAGTTATGGACAAGGTGGAGCCTGAAATAGACCCGGCCACGATAGATGGGTTTGTGTTGACCACCGAGTACGGCGACGTGCCGCCAAACACAGCAAAAATCTTGGGGTCGCCAGCAGCAATAGTCAAGCTCGACGGCGCAGTGGTGAAGAACTGCACCGGCGCCGCTGTCACGGAAATCGTCAACGGCGCAGTTCCTGCGGAGTCGGTCACGATCACGTTGGCGGTACCGCCTATGGTGTCCGCCACAGCACCAATGGTCAAGGACGTGCCACTGGCCGAAGCGCTCACAATTGCTGGATTGGCACTGGTCGCGGTGTACGGTCCGACGCCACCCGTGACGACATAGACGAAGCTGGTTCCAGTGGCCAGCTTTAGACTCGATGGCGCCGTGCTCATTAGCGCCCCGGCAGCGGGCACCGTCACGGTGATGAGGGTGGTCGCACCCAGCGAGTCGCTGATCACCAGCGTTGTCGATCCGACGGACAAGCCACTGATGGAGAGTATCGATCCGGTGACCGTTGCGCTGGCAACCGACGGGTTGCTGCTGTTGACCCGGTAAAGAGCTACTCCACTGTATGGAACCCCGCCATAGATCGAATAGGTGGCACCTGTGCCTCTGGCAATGCTCAAGTTGGCGGGTGCGTCTGTATACATCCCCTGATTCACTGTCACATCGATGGTAATTACAGCGCCCTTGGCATCACTCACAGCAACCGTTTGATGGCCGATTAACAACCCGGAAATTGCAAGGCTGGTTCCACTGAGTACGGCTTTGACGATGACCCCGTTTGTATCTGGTGGCGTATTAACAACATAGGGCGCGGTTCCCCCAAATACGGTGTAAAAATTGGTCGTGCCACTCAAAATTTGCAGAGTCGACGGCGCGGTGCTGAACAACGCTGTAGGTGCAGGCACCGTGACCGAAATGGTTATCGCAATACCCAGTGCGTCCTTGACGGTCACAGAAGCATTGCCAACGCTGACGCCCTGAATCACAAATTTTCCATTCGAGGCAGGCGCCGTCGAAGTCACCACGGCGGCATTGCTGCTGACTGCGGTGTAGGGCCCCGTGCCACCCGAAATTGTGTAGGTATTGCCGGGCGCACCAACGCCAATGGTGAGATTTGCAGGGGCGTCGACATACAAACCAACCGGCGTCGGCACCGTGACCGCGATCGTCAGTTGATTACCTTTGGAGTCCGATACGATCACATTGGCTGTACCGCCCGTGGTGCCCGGCAGCGCCGAGATTGTCAGCAGGTTAGTCCCGATCGGAATCGATGCGCTCACCAGCGCCTGGTTGGTGCTGACTGCTGTGTAGGCGCCTCTACCACCAGTGACGGAATCTGCGCGGGAGGTCGCGCCAATGGCCAGCGTCAGGGTCGCCGGTGCGGTGCTGAACAGGGTCGCAGGCGGCGACACCGTGACTGCAATCGTCAGTTGTGTGCCTTTTGA
>CAIVLG010000013.1 GCA_903906695.1 uncultured beta proteobacterium
TGGGGGCGCGTAACTCGCTGCGGCTCGAAGCCGGCCTGCCGCTCTATGGCAACGATATTGATGCCACCACCACACCGGTAGAAGCAGGTCTGAATTGGGCCATGCAAAAGGTGCGACGAACCGATGGCGCACGCGCCGGGGGCTTCCCCGGTGCGGCAAAGATCCTGGCACAGTTGGCCGGCGCTAGCGCCGCATTGACGCGAAGGCGTGTCGGGCTCGTAGCCCTTGAGCGAGTTCCAGTGCGTGAGCACACGGAGCTTCAGGACCTGAGTGGCAAATGCATCGGTGAAGTCACCAGTGGTTTGCTCGGACCGACCATCGACAAGCCGGTGGCGATGGGCTATGTAGCCCCTGAGTTCGCTGCGTTGGGTACGAAGATCAACGCCATTGTGCGCGGCAAGCCGGTGGCAATGGAAGTGGTTGCCATGCCGTTTGTGCCGACGCGCTACTACCGTGGCTGAGTTTCAAATTCATTTACTTCAACGATCGGAGAGTTTCATGAGCCTCAAATACACCCCGGACCACGAATGGATCAAAGTCGACGGCGGCAATGCTGTTGTCGGCATCACGCACCATGCGCAGGACGCCCTGGGCGACGTCGTGTTTGTCGATCTGCCGGAAGTGGGCAAGACCTTTGCCGCCAAGGACATAGCCGGTGTCGTCGAGTCGGTCAAGGCGGCAGCGGACGTCTACATGCCAGTCAGTGGCGAAATCACCGAAGTGAACGAAGCCCTGCGCGCCGATCCGTCGCTGGCCAACAGCGACCCACTGGGCGCCGGCTGGTTCTTCAAGGTGAAGCTTGCCAACCCTGCCGAACTCGACGCGCTGATGGACGAGACGAGCTACAGCACCTTTTCGTCCGCCACCTAAGTCAGGAAATTCTCATGTCGATGCAAAACGCCAAAACTCTGGATGAGCTTGAAAACACCCGTGAATTCATGGCACGCCACATTGGCGTGGACGAGGCCGACGAGGCCTTGATGCTCCAAGCCGTCGGGGCAAGTTCCCGGCGCGAACTGATAGACGGCGTTGTGCCGCGATCGATCGCGCGCAGTACCCGCATGGACATACCGGCGCCTGCGACAGAAGCAGCGGCACTGGCCGAGTTGAAGGCGATCGCGTCCAAAAACAAGATATTCAAGAGCTATATCGGCCAAGGCTATTACGACACTCACACGCCCGGCGTGATTCTGCGCAATATTCTGGAGAACCCGGCGTGGTACACGGCCTACACACCGTACCAGGCCGAGATCAGCCAGGGCCGCATGGAAGCGCTGGTCAACTTCCAGACCATGATCGCGGACCTCACGGCACTGCCGATGGCCAACGCCTCCATGCTTGATGAAGCCACCGCCGCCGCCGAAGCCATGACGCTGGCCCGGCGCTCGGTGAAAGCACGCGGCCATACTTTCATCGTCTCAGGAGACTGCCACCCGCAAACGATCGAAGTCATTCAGACCCGTGCGGCGCCGTTGGACATCAGCGTCAAGATCGTTCGCTCAGTCGATGAATGGCAGGCCGCCATCGCGCAAGACGACTACTTTGCTGCGCTCAACCAGTATCCCGGGAGCAGTGGCTGGCTGGCCGAATGGTCGGTCACTGCCGACGTCATCCACGGCAAGAAGGCGGCGTTCATTCTCGCCGCAGACCTGTTGGCGCTCACGCTGCTCAAGCCGCCGGGCGAGATGGGTGTCGACATTGCCGTCGGCACGACGCAGCGCTTTGGCATGCCCATGGGCAACGGCGGACCGCACGCCGCCTACCTCGCGTGCCGAGACGAATTCAAACGCTCCATGCCGGGTCGCCTGGTTGGCGTCAGCATCGACGTCCATGGCAACCCCGCCTACCGCCTGGCTCTCCAAACCCGCGAGCAGCATATTCGGCGCGAAAAGGCCACATCGAACATCTGCACCGCGCAGGTCCTGCCGGCCGTCGTTGCCAGCATGTACGCGGTTTACCACGGGCCCGAAGGACTAAAGCGCATGGCCGAACGCGTGGCACGCTATACCGCCGTACTGGCTGTCGGACTGAAATCGCTGGGCTGCAATCTGCTCTATGCAACGGCCTTCGACACCTTGACGGTGCAAACCGGCAGCGTCGCTGCAGCGCAGGCGATTGCGCAGAAGGCCCGTGCGGCGGGTGCCAACCTGCGCCTGCTGCGAAAGACCTGCGTTGGCATCTCACTGGACGAAACGACGACGCGTGCGGACCTTGACACGCTCTGGTCCTGCTTTGCCGACGCCCATCAGACGCTGCCATGCGTGGCTGATCTGCAGGACAGCGCGCCGGCCCTGATTCCCGCCAGCCTGAGACGAAGCAGCGCCTTTCTTACCCATCCGGTGTTCAACACGCACCACTCCGAGACCGGCATGCTGCGCTACATCCGCCGCCTCAGCGACAAGGACCTGGCACTGGACCGCAGCATGATCCCGCTGGGCAGTTGCACCATGAAGCTCAATGCGACGAGCGAAATGATTCCGATCACCTGGCCCGAGTTTGCTGCCCTGCATCCTTTTGCCCCCACCGAACAACTTCAGGGTTACCGGGAACTCGATGAGCAGTTGCGCGCATGGCTCTGCCAGGCCACCGGCTACGCCGGCATCAGCCTGCAGCCCAACGCCGGCTCCCAGGGCGAGTACGCGGGTCTGCTGACCATCCGTGCCTACCACGCAGCCCAGGGTCAGGGCCACCGCAATATCTGCCTGATTCCCTCCAGCGCGCACGGCACCAACCCGGCCAGCGCGCAGATGGCAGGACTCCAAGTGGTGGTAACAGCTTGCGATGCGCAAGGCAACGTTGACCTGGCCGACCTCAAGGCCAAGTGCGAACTGCACAGCCAGAATCTGGCTGCCGTGATGATCACCTACCCGAGCACGCACGGCGTCTTTGAGACCAGCGTCAAGGAACTCTGTGAGCTGGTGCATTCGCACGGCGGCCGGGTTTACGTTGACGGCGCCAACATGAATGCGCTGGTGGGGCTGGCAGCGCCGGGGGAATTTGGCGGCGATGTCAGTCACCTGAACCTGCACAAGACTTTCTGCATTCCCCATGGCGGCGGTGGCCCGGGCGTCGGTCCGGTGTGCGTCGTGGCTGATCTGGTCCCCTTTTTGCCGGGACATGCCACGGCCAGCAGTGCGGGGGGCGAGTTATTGGGGTCAGACACCAATTTCGCTGCGACGCTTCGCGGCGCACCCGCAGGGCGAGCCGCAGGCTCGGCGAATTTGGGCTCTGACCCCAAAAACTCAAGCGTGGGGGCCATATCAGCAGCACCTCTGGGTAATGCCGCAGTGTTACCCATTAGCTGGATGTACTGCCGCATGATGGGTGCTGACGGGTTGCAGGCCGCCACCGAGGTCGCCATACTGGCCGCCAATTACATCAGTGCCCGCCTGAAAGACTACTACCCGACGCTATACGCCAGCAGCAAAGGGCATGTGGCGCACGAGTGCATTCTGGATTTGCGTCCCCTCAAGGAAAGCAGTGGCGGCGCCCACGGCATCTCGGCGGAAGACGTTGCCAAGCGGCTGATGGACTATGGTTTTCATGCGCCTACACTGAGCTTTCCGGTGCCGGGCACGCTGATGGTGGAACCAACCGAAAGCGAAACACTCGACGAGCTTGATCGCTTCATCGATGCCATGATTGCCATCCGGGGCGAGATCGCCAACGTCGAGCAAGGTCTTTGGCCGCATGACAACAACCCGCTCAAACACGCGCCGCACACGGCGGCGTCGCTGATGGATGAGGTTTGGGGCCGGCCCTACTCGCGTGAGGTCGGCGCCTTCCCGCTGTCCAGTTTGAAACAAGTCAAGTACTGGCCACCCGTGGGCCGCGTTGACAACGTCTACGGCGACCGCAATCTGTTCTGCTCCTGCTGGCCGGTCGAGGAGTAGTTGAGAACTCCCCTCGCCTTTGAGGGGCTATCCAGGTTGCCGACCGACCGCTTTGGTCAGACACTGGCCAAGGTGGTTAAAGTATTTGAACACCAGATCGGTAGGAACAACGTACTTGATGCGGTTATCAATCTGGTCGATTTCAAGCGCGATCAATCCCTTTTTGCGCAGCGCCTTGAGACGCCGGTGGGCCGTGGAAGCAGAGATTCCATGCACCATGTCCATGGCCTGCAGAACGGTGACCTGCTGTTTGCGCTGCCAGCTTGCCGCAAACAAATTCATCATGCGTTCCTCGACCGCGTCCATGGCGGGAAAATCGGGCAATTTACGAACTGACTGCACCAGGTTAAGAAACTTCAGGTAAGTCAAAGAGGGTTTTGTGGGTTTGGTCATGGTCGCAATGATAACCAATCCGCGGAAGTCCTACTTTCATCAAGCCGTTGCTGCATGTTCCAGCCCATCATCGACCCAGGCGCACTCACAGGTGAAATGGCGCAAATACTGCGGTTGTTTGGTGATTCGCACGCCGCGGATGCTGGCGGCTTTTTCCTTCACCTCTGCGATCACTTCGGCGGCATAGTCGAAGTGCGACTGGGTGTACATGCGGCGCGGAAATGCCAGGCGCACCAGTTCCATGCTGTGATAGGTCTCGCTGCCGTCCGCCAGGCGTTTGCCAAACATGATGGAGCCGATTTCGACACCGCGAATGCCACCTTCCAGATACAAGGCATTGCACAAGGCCCAGGCCGGGTAGTGCTGCACCGGCATGTTTGGCAACACAGTGCGTGCATCGATGTAGACGGCATGTCCGCCGGTTGGCTTGACGAAGCCGACACCGGCGGCCTGCAGCCGCTCGCCGAGGTATTCGGCAGTGCGCAGTCGGTAGCGCAGGTAATCTTCCTGCATGCCCTCCTCCAGACCGACCGCCAAGGCCTCCAGGTCGCGCCCGGCGAGCCCTCCATAGGTGGGAAAGCCCTCGGTCAGTATCAATACATTGCGAACCGCGTCCATCCACTCCTCACTGCGCAGCACGATGAAGCCGCCGATGTTGACCATGCCGTCTTTCTTGGCGCTCATGGTGCAGCCGTCGGCGTAGGAAAACATCTCCTGCACAATTTCCAGGATCGCTGAATTCTCATAACCCGGCTCGCGCATCTTGATGAACATCGCGTTTTCGGCAAAGCGGCAGACGTCCATGATGAAGGGTTTGCCATGGCGTTTGAGAATGGCTGCATAGGCCCGGATATTGGCCATCGAAACCGGCTGCCCACCGCCGGTGTTGTTGGTGACGGTGATCATGCCGAAAGGAATGCGCTGGCCCTCGGTGTCGAGCATTGCCTGGACCCGTTCCAGGTCGATATTGCCCTTGAAAGGGTAGATCAGCGCCGGTTGCAAACCTTCGGCAATCACCAGGTCTGCCGCCTCAACGCCGATGTATTCGAGGTTGGCTCGAGTGGTGTCGAAGTGACAGTTGTTGGGCACCAGATCGCCCTTTTTGCAGACCGCGGTAAACAAGACCTTTTCGGCCGCACGGCCCTGGTGCGTCGGCACGAAATACTTCATTCCGGTAATGCGCTGGATCACCGCTTCAAGCCGGTAGAAACTGCGCGCACCAGCGTAGCTCTCGTCACCCTCCATGATCGCGCCCCATTGTCTGGACGACATGGCGCCAGTGCCGGAATCGGTCAACCAGTCGATCAGCACATCCTCCGCGTGCAATTTGAAAACATTGAGCTTGGCGGCCTCCAGCAGTTGCTCGCGCTGCGGCCGCGTGGTCATGCGAATCGGTTCAATACTTTTGATGCGAAACGGTTCAATCAGTGTTTTGGGCATGGCATTAAGAGCAGAGTTAAGAAATCAGGACGCGAAGTTATCACCGCTGAAATCAGCGCGGTGTCGGCTATTGCCAACAGATTGAAAATATTTCATGTCGGCCAACGATAATCGCATCAATCAGCCCGATTGGAAAAGGCTGATGCGCCAACCCAAGGAGAACGAAATGGCAAAAGGTCAGCAGAACAGCAACAAGATGCTCAAGAAACCGAAGAAAGACAGCACACCCGCAAAGCCGGTGTCGGCCGATGCGGTGCGCCCTACGATCACAACCGTAGTGCCGGTGCGCGGCAAGTTGAAGAACGCCCCCAGCAAAGGCTAGCCAGATCGTCAGCGACCCGATCTGGCGAGGGACGCCGCGCGAAGAACTCTCGATACTTCATGCGGACGAGGCACTGTTGGTGCTGGAAAAGCCGGCCGGCTTGTTATCTGTTCCGGGGCTGGGTGCCGACAAACAGGACTGTCTGAGTGCCCGGGTCAGGTGCAAATATCCCGATGCCCTGGTCGTGCACCGGCTCGATATGGCCACCTCCGGTCTCATGCTGATGGCACGGGGCAGCGCCGTGCAACGTCGCTTGAACCGGTCCTTTGCCGAGCGCAGCATCCACAAACGCTACATCGCCATCGTCGATGGGCAAATGCAAGCACTTTCCGATGACTGGTCGACCATCAGTCTGCCGATCCGGGCCGACTGGCCGAATCGGCCGCTACGCGTCATCGATCCTGAAAATGGCAAGCCCAGTGTGACACGCTGGCGAGTGCTCTCGCACCACCAAACGGATGGAACGAGCCGGATCGAGTTGGAGCCTGTAACCGGTCGCTCACATCAACTGCGTGTTCATTTGCAAGCGCTGGGACATGCGATCCTCGGCGACCCACTCTATGGCGGTCCGAAAACACAAGCCAAGGCAAATCGATTGTTGCTGCATGCAAGTTCGATTGAGTTGGAACATCCTATGACCGGTCGGCTCGTGCGCTTTGTCAGTGCTCCCGGCTTTTGACAAGTCTGACTGCTACTCGATCCGCGTCACGGATACTGGTTTGAAGCCAAAGTCTGCTGCCCTGCCTTTGCGTGCGCGTGCTGCCCTGGCATTGTTAAGGCTGCGAATCTCCAGTGTCTCTTCGCGTTGCTTGCCGCCGCGGCCGATCCCTTCGATTCGTATACTGCGCGTGTAAGCGGCGGCGCCGGCCAGATGGTCCTTGTTCTGCAGATCGATCAGCATCAGGCCCCGGCCGCCATGGGTCATCACTTTGAGCTCGCTGATCTCGAACGTCAAGATCCGTCCGCCGACCGACGCACAGGCCACATGGGTGGCTGGTAACAGGGGGACGGCGCCCGAGCTACCGACCACCGGTGAAGGCCGGCACAGCACCTCACCGGCATTGCAGGTGACAAAAGATTTTCCGGCCTTCAGCCTTGAAGTCATGTTTTCCACCGTCGCCATAAAACCGTAGCCGCCTGAACTGCTCAACAACAGGCTGGCTTGCGCCGGACCGGCAAAGTAATACAGCAACTGTGTCGCTGCCTCCAGTTCGAGCAGGCTGGTGATGGGCTGGCCATCGCCGCGCGCTCCCGGCAACTGTGCTATCGCGACCGAATAGACCCGACCGTTGCTGCCGAATGCCAGCAGGGTGTCGACGCTGCGGCACTCAAAGGTGTCGTACAAGGAATCGCCGGCCTTGAAAGTGAAACTCGCGGCCTCATGCCCATGCCCTTTCTGCACCCGGATCCAGCCTTTTTCGCTGACCACCACGGTCACTGCCTCATCCACCACTTTGATTTCAAGCACCGCCTTCTTCTCGGCCTGAATCAGGGTCCGCCGCGGATCAGAAAAGGTCTTGGCGTCGGCCTCGATCTCCTTGATCATCAGACGCCGCAGTGCAGCCGCACTCGACAGTATGTCTTCCAGCTTCTTCTTCTCATCACGCAGCGTCGCCAATTCCTGCTCGATCTTGATCGCCTCCAGCCGCGCCAACTGGCGCAAACGGATCTCCAGAATATCTTCGGCCTGCCGCTCCGACAATCCAAAACGGGCCATCAGGGCCACCTTCGGCTCATCAGACTCGCGAATCAGGGCGATCACCTCATCGATATTCAGCAGAACGAGCTGACGCCCCTCCAGAATGTGGATGCGCTCCAGCACCTTACCCAGACGATGCTCACAGCGGCGCGCTATCGTGCTCTGGCGAAACTCAATCCACTCGCCGAGCATTTGTCGCAAGGACTTCTGCAGCGGCCGACCATCGAGTCCGATCAGGGTCAGGTTGATCGGCGATGAGGTCTCCAGACTCGTGTGGGCCAACAGCGTCGTAACAAGTTCCTGCTGTTCGATCTTGCTGGTCCGGGGCTCACAGACCAGTCGTACCGCAGCGTCCTTGCTCGATTCGTCGCGCACGACATCCAGCACCGACAGCACGGCGGCCTTGAGCTGGTTCTGTTCCGTCGACAAAGCCTTCTTGCCGGCCCTGACCTTGGGATTGGTCAACTCCTCAATCTCTTCGAGCACTCGCTGCGTGCTGACGCCAGGCGGCAACTCCGTTACCACCAGTTGCCACTGGCCGCGCGCCAGATCCTCGATCTTCCAGCGCGCTCGCACCTTGATCGAACCACGCCCACTGCGGTAGGCTTCGGCGATCTCGTCAGCAGAACTGGTGATCTGTCCGCCGCCGGGATAGTCGGGACCCGCAATGATGGCCAACAGTTCCTCTTGACCCAGCTGCGGCGTCTTGATGAGGGCGATGCAGGCATCGGCCACTTCGCGCAAGTTGTGGCTCGGAATTTCGGTTGCCAGTCCGACGGCGATGCCACTGGCGCCATTGAGCAGGACAAAAGGCAGGCGTGAGGGCAGCAGACGCGGTTCCTCGGTCGAGCCATCGTAGTTGGCGCCGAAGTCAACCGTCCCTTCGTCAATCTCGTCGAGCAACAAGCTGCTGATCTTGGCCAGTCTGGCCTCGGTGTAGCGCATGGCGGCGGCGCCGTCACCGTCCCTGGAGCCAAAGTTTCCCTGTCCGTCGATCAAAGGATAGCGCTGGCTGAAATCCTGCGCCATGCGCACCAGAGCGTCGTAAGCGGCCTGGTCACCGTGCGGGTGAAAGCGGCCCAGTACGTCACCCACCACCCGTGCGCATTTGACTGGTTTGGCGCCACTGTTGCCATTGACACCGCCAAAACCCAGGCCCATGCGCGACATCGCGTACAGGATGCGTCGCTGCACCGGTTTCTGTCCGTCACAGACATCCGGCAAGGCACGGCCCTTGACGACGCTCAGGGCATATTCAAGGTAGGCACGCTGTGCATAGGTGGCGAGGTTGAGTTGGCTGTCGTCGTCGGCGGGAGCCGGTGCGAGATCAAGAGTCGCTTGGTCGGTCATTGGTAAGGCTGAATGCTGGTTGATGCTTTAGGAAGCTCACTTGATGCTGGCGACGGTGATAGCCTATGGGGCGTCTTCCTCATGCTGGAGTACCAGAAATCGTCAGCCGCCCCATAGGCCATCACCTTCAGGTTACGTTGACGTCCGGAATCCACTCGTTCGTACTGTTCATTCATCAAGACTATTTCGGCCACTGTTGTCTGGCGGCGATTGTTGAAGGATTTGCTTTCGATTGCATACCACGACTTGGCGAACAAGACCAACAGCAATCTCACAGCTACACATCAATTTCGACAGAATCTCCGTGCAGTTCCATCAACTCGCGCCGCGCACCCGCCTCACCCTTGCCCATGAGCTTGGTGATCAGTGCCTCGGTTGCAGCAAAGTCGATGGCGCCAAGCGCAACTGGCAGCAAGCGCCGGGTGTCCGGATTCAGCGTGGTGTCCCACAACTGCTCGGCATTCATTTCGCCCAGCCCCTTGAAACGACTGATGTTCCAGGCTGACTCGCGCACTCCTTCCTTGCGCAGCTTGTCCAGAATCGCCGCCAGTTCGCCTTCATCCAGCGCATAAGCTTTGGACGCAGGTTTCTTGCCGCGGGCCGGCGCGTCGACACGGAACAGGGGCGGACGCGCGACAAATACATGGCCGGTCTCGATCAGCTTGGGGAAATGCCTGAAAAACAGGGTCAGCAGCAAGACCTGAATGTGCGATCCATCGACATCGGCGTCAGACAGAATGCAAACCTTGCCATAGCGCAGTCCGCTCAAATCGGGCGTGTCGTCGGGCCCATGCGGATCGACCCCGATCGCGACCGCAATATCATGAATTTCAGTGTTGGCAAACAAGCGGTCGCGATCCACCTCCCAGGTATTGAGGACCTTGCCGCGCAAGGGCAATATGGCCTGGCTCTCCTTGTCGCGTCCCATCTTGGCGCTGCCACCGGCCGAATCGCCTTCAACCAGAAAGACTTCGTTGTGCGCCAGATCGCGGCTCTCGCAATCGGTCAATTTACCAGGCAGAACAGCAACGCCAGAACCCTTGCGCTTCTCGACCTTTTGCCCTGCCTTCTGACGCGTCTGGGCTGCCTTGATGGCCAGCTCAGCCAGCCTCTTGCCATATTCAACATGCTGGTTCAATAGCAATTCAAGCGCTGGGCGAACAAAACTCGAAACCAGACGGACCCCATCACGCGAGTTCAGACGTTCCTTGATCTGCCCCTGAAATTGCGGGTCCAACACCTTGGCTGAAAGCACATAGCTGGCACGCGCAAACACATCGTCGGGAAGCAATTTGACGCCCTTGGGTAACAGCGCGTGCAGTTCTATAAAACTCTTGACGGCGGCAAACAGGCCATCGCGCAAACCGCTTTCATGCGTGCCACCATCATGGGTCGGGATCAGGTTGACGTAGCTCTCGCGAACGGTCTGCCCCTCTTCCGTGAAGGCGACGCACCAAAGGGCGCCTTCACCTTCGGCAAAGTGGTCACTTTGGGCATCGGCAAAACCTTCCCCCTCGAACATCGGAATCACGGGCTCACCGGCAAGCGTCTGGGCCAAATAGTCACGCAAGCCACCTTTAAAAGTCCAGTTCTGTGTCTCTCTGGTCGCCTCGTTAACCAGTGTCACCGTTACGCCCGGCATCAAAACCGCCTTGCTGCGCAACAGATGCGCCAGTTGCCCGATCGGCAGAGTCAAGGTTTCGAAGTACTTGGCGTCAGGCCAGATTCGCACACAGGTGCCCGATTTGCGGTCGCCTTCGGCTTGTTGCCTTAGTTGCAGAGGTTCAATGACGTCGCCGCCGGAAAAAACCAGATGTGCCACCCGGCCGTCACGGTAAGTGGTGACTTCAAGCCGCTTCGACAGCGCGTTGGTCACGCTAACCCCAACGCCGTGCAAGCCACCGGAAAAGCTGTAGGCACCACCCTTGCCCTTGTCGAACTTGCCGCCTGCGTGCAAGCGTGTGAAGACCAGTTCGATCACCGGGGCATTTTCTTCCGGATGCAGGCCGAACGGAATGCCGCGCCCGTCGTCCTCGATGCTGATCGAAGCGTCGGTATGCAAGAAGACCTTGATCTTCTTGCCATGTCCTGCCAGAGCCTCATCGGCTGCGTTGTCCAGCGCTTCCTGGATGATGTGCAGCGGCGTGTCGGTGCGGGTATACATCCCAGGTCGCTGTTTGACGGGCTCCAGCCCCTTGAGCACGCGGATCGACGCTTCTGAATATTCGGGGATTGCTTTGACTGCCATGGGGCGCGATTGTAGTCGCCAAAAGCCGGTTTGCTGTATGAAACCACAGCTCTTCACAAGCCCAGCGTTGAAGCCGCAAAACCGGGTGAACTGTTGCGGATGGTTTCATCCAGAGATTCTTTGAGCGCGATCAATCGTTCCCGTTCAGTGCCACAAACCCCCGTGCTGTGCTGCGGATCGACGCGGTACATAAACCACTGCTGGGACCAGATAGCGCTGGGAAAATCAGTTCTTGCTACGGTCCGGGCAAGTCTGCAGTCCAGAATATGCCCCCAGGTTTGGCGCCAACTGACAAAGCGCGGATGAAGCCGAATCACCTCCTCGTAGCTGCTGGCCAGCAGGACCATATGCCGCCCCGAGGTCGACCAGGCTTGCAGTGATTCAACGACCGAGCGCTCGCGTAGCGGCCAGTCTTCAAAGCTGGCGTCGCTCATGATGATCTCGCGCCATCCCTCATGCGCGGCGCAGGCGAGTGCATCACGAACCAGTTGCAGAAAAGCTTCGCGACCGGAAAATCGGCCGCTCGGTAAAGGGTCTGCCATGGGATTTCCTGTGGGTTGTTCGAACTGCGACAATTCTCCTATGGAAATCAATCAAAAATGTGTGGTCGCGTTGACCTGGACGCTCAAAGACACTCTGGGTGAAGAACTTGACGTGCTTGACCAGCCGGTCGAGTTTCTGGTCGGTGGCAATGATCTTTTCAGGGTCATCGAAGAAGCGCTGCAAGGATACGAAGTTGGCGCAACCATCGAGCTCCAGGTCGAGCCCGAACAGGGTTTTGGCGACTTCAACGATCAACTGGTGTTTCTGGAAGCTCGCAGCCTGTTTCCATCTGAACTGGAAGAAGGCATGACTTTTGAGGGGAGTTCACTACCCATCGGCTGCAATGCACAGGCGCCCATAGACGCGCTCTACACGGTAACTGACATCTACCCTGACCACGTGGTGCTTGATGCAAATCATCCGCTCGCCGGTATCGCCTTGCGCCTGAGCTTGACGATAGCGGCGATTCGGGAGGCAAACGAAGAAGAGCTTGCACGCGGCTCGGCCGGAACGGGGTTCTTCAAGATTTCCCCGTAGACCCGTACCCGCCCTCACCGCGCTCGCTTGGCGGGAATTCTGCGACCACATTGAACTGTGCCTGCTGCACCGGCACAATGACCAACTGAGCGATCCGTTCCATTGGCGCTATGGTGTAGGCGGTATCGCTGCGGTTCCAGGCGCTGACCATGAGCTGACCCTGGTAGTCACTGTCGATCAAACCGACCAGGTTGCCCAGCACAATGCCATGCTTGTGACCCAGACCCGAGCGCGGCAGGATCAGCGCCGCATAGCCGGGAACGGCCAGGTAAATTGCGATCCCAGTCGGCACCAGTTGCCACGCATTCGCTTGCAGCGTCAGCGGCGCCGGCAAACAAGCACGCAAGTCGAGTCCGGCGCTGCCCGGCGTCGCGTAAGTCGGCAGTTGGTCCGCCAGGCGCGGGTCCAGAATCTTGACATCAATCTTCATGCTGCGAACCTCGCTTTGCGATTCTCGCGGCGATTTCGACCACCAACTTGCGCGCCAGCGTTATCTTGGAATCGCGTGGCATCTCAGTCGCACCCGATTCGTCCACCAATAGCAAGGCATTGTCGTCCTGCCCAAAGGTCGCGGGACCGATGTTTCCAACCAGCAGTGGTATCCCTTTGCGCAAGCGCTTTGCCTGTGCGTTGGCGAGCAGTTCGTGACTTTCGGCGGCAAACCCGACGCAGTAAAAATCGCCCGAACGAGCGCGCTGCGACGAAGCCAGCGTCGCCAGAATGTCTGGGTTCTCAATGAAACTCAGCGTTGGCGAAGTACCGGATCCGTTCTTCTTGATCTTTTGCTCTGCGGCATTGCTTGGACGCCAGTCGGCAACTGCGGCCGTCGCCACAAATATGTCTGCATTGCGTGAATGCGCCAAAGTCAATTCCAGCATGTTCCGCGCAGAAGTGACGTCGATCCGGGTCACGCCGCGCGGCGTCGGCAAGTGCACCGGCCCTGCCACCAAAGTCACCTCGGCACCAACTTCGCGCGCCGCGCGGGCAATGGCAAAGCCCATCTTGCCACTCGAAAGATTAGTGATGCCGCGTACCGGATCAATCGCTTCATAAGTCGGCCCGGCTGTGATCAAGACATGCTGGCCAGACAATATTTTGGGCTGAAAAAAGGCAATCACGTCATCCAGCAATTCCTGCGCCTCGAGCATGCGGCCGTCGCCGCTTTCGCCACAGGCCTGATCACCACTGCCGACATCGAAGACGACAGCCCCATCAGCTCTCAGTTGCGCCACATTGCGCACCGTGGCGGGATGCGCCCACATCTCACGGTTCATAGCCGGCGCCACCAGCAAAGGCACCTGATCAAGCGGCCGCGCCAGGCACAGCAAGCTGAGCAGGTCGTCGGCGCTTCCATGCAACAGTTTGCTCATGAAGTCCGCACTGCAGGGCGCGATCAATATGGCATCAGCTTCACGACTCAGATTGATGTGCGGCATATTGTTGGGCTCACGCACATCCCACTGCGAGTCATAGACCGTTCGATTGCTGAGCGCCTGCATGGTGACGGATGTGATGAACTGCTGCGCCGCTGCCGTCATCACGACTTGCACTGTCGCGCCTTCCCTGATCAGGGCTCGGCACAATTCCGCCGCCTTGTAGCAGGCAATACCGCCGGTCAAGCCCAAAACAATATGTTTTCCAACAAGATCATTCATGGCCTGCAATGTAGCACCTCTATAATTAACATTTCCACCCCATTGAGCTTAGAGCTCACTCTGACATGACCAAATTTGTCTTCGTCACCGGCGGTGTGGTGTCCTCCCTGGGAAAGGGAATCGCCTCAGCCTCCCTAGCTGCGATTTTGGAATCGCGAGGCCTCAAAGTCACTTTGATCAAGCTTGACCCCTACCTCAATGTCGATCCCGGAACCATGTCACCGTTTCAACACGGCGAGGTCTTCGTCACTGACGATGGCGCCGAGACCGATCTCGATCTGGGCCACTATGAGCGCTTTGTCGAAACGCGCATGCGCAAAGCCAACAATTTCACCACCGGCCAGATCTACAAAAGCGTGCTGGAGAAGGAACGTCGTGGCGACTACCTCGGCAAAACGGTGCAAGTCATTCCGCACGTCACCAATGAAATCCAGGAGTTCGTCAAACGTGGCGCCGGCTTTGGCACAGCCGATGCAGTTGATGTGGCGATTGTCGAAATCGGTGGCACTGTCGGTGACATCGAGTCCTTACCGTTTCTGGAAGCGGTGCGCCAGATGAGTTTGAAATTAGGCGCCAACAACACTGCTTTTGTGCACTTGAGTTATGTGCCGTGGATTGCCGCAGCGGGCGAACTGAAGACCAAACCGACCCAGCACACCGCCAAGCAGTTGCGTGAGATTGGCATACAGGCCGACGCGCTGATTTGCCGCGCCGACCGGCCGATTCCAACCGAGGAACGCGAGAAGATCTCCCTTTTTTCCAACGTACCGGATTGGGGCGTCATTTCCATGTGGGATGTGGACACCATTTACAAAGTACCCCGCATGTTGCACGAGCAGGGTCTGGACGGTCTGATCTGCGACAAGCTTCGGCTCAACACCCATCCGGCTAATCTGAAGCGCTGGGACGATCTGGTCTATGAAACCGAACATCCGCAGGGTCATGTCACCATCGCGATGGTTGGAAAATATGTCGATTTGAGTGACAGCTACAAGTCGCTCAATGAGGCGATTCGCCACGCCGGCATGAAAAACCATGTTCGGGTGAAGATTGACTACATCGATTCGGAAACTCTGGGGCCTGAAAACATCAATCAGCTTGCCAAATGCGACGCCATTCTGGTGCCCGGCGGCTTTGGCAAACGCGGCATCGAGGGGAAGATATGTGCTGCCCGTTTCGCCCGCGAAAACAAAGTTCCGTATCTGGGCATCTGCCTTGGCATGCAAGTAGCCACCATCGAATTTGCGCGCCATGTGGCCGGTCTGGCAGCCGCCAACAGCACCGAGTTTGAGCCCAACAGCCCGAATCCGGTGATTGCCCTTATCAACGAATGGAAAGACCCTGACGGCAGCATCAAGATCCGCGACGAACACTCAGATCTGGGTGGCACGATGCGACTTGGAGCACAGAGTTCCGATGTCGCAAGAGGTACTCTGGCCCACGAAATTTACGGTGACGTGGTGACCGAGCGGCACCGCCATCGTTATGAGGCCAATGTCAACTATCTGGACATCCTGCGCAAGGCCGGGCTTGTCATTTCGGCCATTACACAACAGGATCATCTGACCGAGATTGTCGAGTTGCCACGCGATGTGCACCCCTGGTATGTTGGCGTTCAGTTTCACCCGGAATTCAAATCAACACCCTGGGCCGGACATCCGCTTTTCAACGCCTTCGTCAAAGCCGCGCTGGACCACCAGACAGCTGCAAGACCGTTAAAGGTGGTTGCTGCATGAAATTATGTGGTTTCGATGTGGGTCTGCATCGGCCCTTTTTTCTGATCGCGGGACCCTGCGTCATCGAGTCTGAGCAACTGCAGATGGACACCGCTGGCGCCCTGAAGGAAATCACCGAGGCGCTTGGCATTGCGTTCATCTTCAAGAGCAGTTTCGACAAGGCCAACCGCTCCTCAGGAATGACCTTTCGCGGTCCGGGAATCGATGAGGGCCTCGATATATTGGCCAAGGTCAAACGCGAGCTCAATCTGCCAGTGCTGACCGACGTTCATTCGGAGGATCAAATTGCGCAAGTGGCTGCTGTGGTCGACGTCTTGCAGACGCCGGCCTTCTTGTGTCGTCAAACCGACTTCATACGCGCCGTGGCGCAATCGGGCCTGCCAGTGAATATCAAGAAGGGACAGTTTCTGGCACCGCTAGATATGAAGAATGTGATTGACAAGGCACGTACTGCGGCCCGCGAGAAGGGTCTGAGCGAAGACAGCTTCATGGCCTGTGAGCGCGGCGCCAGTTTTGGCTACAACAACCTGGTGGCAGACATGCGTTCGCTGGCCCTGCTGCGCGAAACCGGCGCCCCGGTGGTGTTCGATGCCACACATTCGGTGCAATTGCCGGGTGGTCAGGGCACGAGCAGCGGCGGCCAGCGTGAGATGGTGCCGGTACTGGCCCGTGCTGCGGTGGCTGTCGGTGTTGCCGGCCTGTTCATGGAAACCCATCCTGATCCATTCAGAGCCTTGAGCGATGGACCCAACGCAGTGCCGCTCAAGCACATGCGGGCCTTGCTTGAGACCTTGGTCGAACTCGACGCGGCGACCAAAAAACGCAGCTTCCTCGAAGACAGCTTTGAGGCCTGATTATTTTCAATTTTTTCTATTTAAGTTCTCAAAGGAAACGCCATGAGTGCAATTGTTGATATCGTTGGCCGGGAGATTCTTGACTCGCGCGGCAACCCTACTGTCGAATGTGACGTTCTGCTGGAATCCGGCACCATGGGTCGCGCCGCCGTACCCTCCGGCGCGTCGACCGGCAGTCGCGAAGCCATCGAATTGCGCGATGGTGACAAGAGCCGCTATCTGGGCAAGGGAGTTCTCAAGGCGGTCGAGCACATCAATACCGAGATCTCGGAAGCTGTGCTCGGACTTGATGCTTCAGAACAATCCTTTCTCGACAAAACCCTGATCGATCTGGACGGCACGGAGAACAAGTCGCGCCTGGGCGCCAACGCGATGCTGGCGGTGTCGATGGCCGTCGCACGCGCCGCTGCCGAAGAATCCGGGCTGCCCCTGTACCGCTATTTTGGTGGCATGGGCGCCATGCAATTGCCGGTTCCGATGATGAATGTGGTCAATGGCGGTGCGCACGCCAACAATAACCTCGATCTGCAGGAATTCATGATCATTCCGCTGGGAGCACCGAGCTTTCGCGAAGCCCTGCGCTATGGCGCAGAGGTCTTTCATGCGCTGAAGAAAATCATCCACGACAAGGGTATGAGTACGGCGGTCGGTGACGAGGGTGGCTTCACGCCGAGCGTGGCCAACCATGAAGCGGCAATACAGATGATCCTGGAGGCCATCGACAAAGCGGGCTTTACGGCGGGCGAGCAGATCGCGATTGGCCTGGATTGCGCTGCCAGCGAGTTCTACAAGGACGGCAGTTACCAGCTTGAGGGTGAAGGCCTGGTGCTGAGTTCAAAGCAGTGGACCGATATGCTGGCCCACTGGGTTGACAAATACCCCATCATCAGCATCGAAGACGGCATGGCCGAGAACGACTGGGACGGCTGGAAGCTTCTGACCGAGCGCCTTGGCAAGCAGGTGCAGATCGTCGGCGACGACCTGTTCGTGACCAACACCAAAATCTTCAAGGAGGGGATTGAAAAAGGTATTGCCAATTCGATCCTTATCAAGATCAACCAGATCGGCACGCTGACTGAAACCTTTGCCGCCATCGAGATGGCCAAGCGCGCCGGCTATACGGCCGTCATCAGCCACCGCTCGGGCGAAACCGAAGATTCAACAATTGCCGACATCGCTGTCGGCACCAACGCGGGTCAGATCAAAACGGGGTCGCTCAGCCGCTCCGACCGCATGGCCAAATACAACCAATTGCTGCGAATCGAAGAGGACTTGGGTGATATCGCTAGCTACCCCGGGCGCGCTGCGTTTTATAACCTGCGTTGACACCGGCGATGGGCAAGTATGTTGTCCCGGCGGCTCTTATCGCACTGCTTGCCATTGTTCAGGCGCAGTTGTGGTATGGCCGGGGCAGCATTCCCGCCGTAGCACGCTTGACCGAACAGCTGAAGGTGCAGAACCAGCAGAACCAGCAGGCACAGCTCGCCAATGACAGACTGGCTGCCGAAGTTCGGGACCTGAAAGAAGGCCTCGACATGGTCGAGGAAAAGGCCAGACGTGAACTCGGAATGGTCAAGCCCAACGAGATCTATGTTCACGTCACGAGCGCTTCCAAAGCGCCAACTGGTCATTGATACAAGACATACTGAAGCCAATAAACTCACGGGATGCGTCACACCGCTTACAACCTTTCGATCGAAAGCGAACTGGCCCTGCCAGAATTGCTTGTTGCTTCAGAACCGGCCAGCGCCGCCGACGTTCAAATCAAGTTTGCCGCAGTCCCCCCAGATGGCTTACCAAATGCTCAGCAACTGGGCCCTTTTCTGTGGGTCAACCGTGACAGCCTGTGGCTGCATGTGCCGCAAGTGGCGCGTTTTTTGGTGCAAGGTGGTCACACCATCCTGATGGACCCCGAGCCCGGCGTTGACGAAGACAGCCTGCGCGTCTTTCTGCTGGGCTCTGCCTTGGGTGCTTTGCTGTTTCAGCGTGGCCACTTGGTTCTGCACGGCAATGCCATCCGCATTGGCGACCAGTGCATGGTTTGCGTGGGCCATTCCGGCGCAGGCAAGTCCACGCTGACGGCAGGATTTATGCAGCGCGGCCATCAGATCCTGGCCGACGACGTGGTGCCGGTGGATGCCCAGTGCCGTGCCTTGCCGGGCTTTCCGCGCATCAAGCTCTGGAAGGACGTGGCCGACAAGATGGGTATAGACACCAGCGCGCTGCGGCGCATTCGGCCCAATACCGAAAAATTCAATTTACCCCTGGATCAGCCGCTTGACCAATCGCCCTTGCCCATTCGCTGGGTCTACATCCTGGGCAGTGACCACATTGACACCCTCCGCCTTGAGCCGATAAGCGGCATGCAGCGCTTTCTGCCACTTCATAACAACACCTACCGCGTGCGGTTTCTGCAGGGCATGGCACTCAAGCCCGAGCACCTCAAGCTGTGCGGTCAACTGGCCAGTCAGGTCCGCCTGGCACGCGTCACACGCCCCGACAGTGGTTTTGAGCTGAACGGCCTTATCGACCACTTGCTGGCCGACATGGCCGCCAACCCCTGACCCTGGGATGCCCTCATGAGCGGCATCTACTGGCTGGCCTCTTACCCCAAATCGGGCAACACCTGGTTCCGATCATTTCTGTACAACTTGCAGCAAGACTGCGATGCGCCTGCCGACATCAATGAGCTTGCCACTGGCGGCATTGCCAGCGGCCGCGGCTGGCTCGACGAGGTGCTCGGTTTTGACACCGCCGAACTGGACCCCGACGAAGTAGACCGCCTGCGCCCGGCCGTGTACCGCTGGTCGCTGCACGACGCAGAAGTCGGCTACCACAAGATCCACGATGCCTACACCTACACACAGGATGGCGAACCACTGGTCAGCCGCGAAGCAACGCTGGGCGCGCTTTATATTGTGCGCAATCCGCTGGATGTGGCGCCTTCCAATGCCAACCATAACCAAAGCACCATCGACCAGGCCATTGCTCGCATGGGCGAAACAAAGTACGCGCTGTGTCGAACCCGCAAGGCTCTGCCCAGCCAAGTCCGCCAGCAACTGCTGAGTTGGTCGCAACACGTGTTGAGTTGGATAGACGCACCTGAGCTCAATTGCCATGTGATGCGCTATGAGGACATGCTTAGTGACCCTATCGCCAGCTTCACCCAAGCAACCCGGTTCCTGGGGCTTGCGCAAGCGCCCGAGCAGATTGAAAAAGCCATTCGTTTCAGCGATTTCAAAGAGCTGTCGCGCCAGGAAGAGCAAAAGGGCTTCAAGGAACGGCCAACGAAAACCGAGCGCTTCTTCCGCCAGGGCAAAAGCGGCGACTGGCGCGACAAGCTGAGCGCCGAACAAGTGCAACGCATCGTGAGCGACCATGGCGCTGTGATGCAACGCATGGGCTACCTGGATGCCGCCGGACATCCGGTTTGATTGCAGCAAGCCCGCGACCATTGCCATGTTCAAAAGGTTTTCGTTTCAGTTGCAGCGTCTGAAACGAGAGCTGTGGCAACGTCAACTTCCGCATGGCCTGCTTGGCTGGCGCTACCTGTTTAGCGGAAATGATGTCCGCATCGGCCTACACCAGCGTTTGTGGTGGCACGCTGGCGAGCGTTGGCCGCGCGGGCTTTGGCTGCTGGTGCAACTGTGGCTCTGGTTGCGCTGGGTGCTATGGCTGGGCTGGCGCAACAGTTGGCGCGTGGTCCGCCGACTGGGCCCCGAGGTGCAACAGCGCCACCAGATCTCGATCGCAAGACAATTCGCGCGCACCCTCAGGCTGTCGCTGGGGTGGTGCATTGCGCCCTTTGATGTGTACCGCTTTGGTTTGTACCTGCGCCCGCAGGCCACTCTGGACTACGTCTTTGATCACGAGTCATCTTCTTACCACGCCTGGCGCAGCCGACCCTTGGGGCTCAAGCGCGGCTCCGTGCACTGCATTCAAGACAAGCTGGCCTTGGCCGAGCACCTGCGCAGCGTGGGGGTGCCGGTGGTCCATACGCTCCAGCACGTCAAGTCTGGCAGCAGCATCACCCTGAAGCAGGCTTTGGGCAACCACGGGCGCGCCTTTTGCAAAATGAATTCAGGCAATCAGGGGCGTGGGGCTTTTGCCGTTTGGCAAAGCGCAGATGGCCTGGTTGGCGAAAGCTTTACTGGCCAGGCATTGCCCGACACCGCTGCTGTGGAGGCGGCCTGGCGGAACTTGTTGACATTGGACGATGCACTGGTTCAGCCATTGCTCACCAACCATCCGGCGCTGGCTGGTATGGTTTGTGAAGGCTTCGACGCGATCACGGTGCGCTTCATTACCGAGTGGCACGCCACCGGTTTGCGCTGTTTGTGTGCGACCCTGGAGGTGCCTGCCGGCAAGACAACGCAAGGCCATACCCGCTACGGCATTTTGCCCATCGTCGCCGAGTCGGGTTTGCTTCAGCCCTTTCCATCACGCGACGGGCAAACTGAAACACAACGCCAGGCCATGGCGCAATTGTTGACCCTCGTGCCGGCAAACAACATGGTTCCGCATTGGTCTGAACTGAGCGCCGCCAGTTTTGAAGCACAGCGCCAGTTCCCCGATGTGTGCGCCATCGCCTGGGATTGGGTCATCACGCCCGATGGCCCGCTGCTGCTGGAAGGCAATATCGGTTGGGGCGCTGCCACGCCGCAATTGTGCTTGGGCGGTTTTATTGGAGCCATCTTTAACGAGGCAAAACCTTGATGACCGCGAATTCCCTGGTGCAAGCCGACACCCAAGCCCTGCGCGACGTTCTGCGCGCACTGGTCAATACCGTGCTGCAAGCGGGTGGTCAAATCCACCCCGGCATCCGTTTCCTTGCCAGCGACGGCAAGCTCAGCGTTCATTGCCAGCCAGAACTCGGGCCGGGCGAGCAGCCGCTGCTTCGCTTGCCGCGGGAGTTGTTGGTGCCCATTGACGGCATTGAATGGACCGACCGTGAAGACACGCTGCTTGCCCTCTCGTCGCTGGAACACCTGACCCCAGTGCAGCGCGACCTACTCGATTTGCATCTGGCTTTGTACAACGCAGCCGGTAAATTGCCGTGGACAGTGCGCCACCTGCCCGCCTTGGTGGTGCCATCCCATGCACCGCTTATTTCAGCACTGCAGGCGATCCGGCCCAACTTTGGCAAGTCGCGGCCCCAGGCGGCATCGGCGTTTCTTCAAACCCGGGTTTTCAAGCTGGATGAGAGTCGGGTGCTGATGCCCCTGATCGACCTGTTAAACCACCACCCCCGGGGCGCCGCCTATCAAACGGATGCCACGGCCATGACGGTGCTGGTGGCACAGCCACTTGGTGTTGGTGAGTGCTTTGCACGCTATGGCGGCCGCCGCGACGTGCTGGATCTGGCCTTGCATTATGGCTACGCCGACGCCGACACTCCCTTTGCCTTTTGTACACCCCTCGTTTGCAGCGTGCCGACGCTTGGCATTTTGACCATCACTTGGCAACGCATGCGCAATTCACATCCTCTGGACCCACCCCTGGTCACCTTTGGCGAGGCGGGCTTGACGCTCAGCCATCTGGCATGCCATCGGCAGCACCCGCAACGGCTGCGCGCCGCACTGCGGCTGGCCGTGCTGGGAGCGGCCCGCCGCCAGGGCTTGAGCGGTGCTGATGCCGAACTGGTGGTGATGCAAGCCTTCGCGGCCTTGCGTGAGAGCAATCTGGCTCTGTTGCAGGCGGTGCAGAGTGCGGCCCGGCCACTGGAACCTGGCGAGCCGGTGGCTGCCATGCTCGGCAATGCGGCAATGCTTCAGGCTGACATCCTGCGCGAGGTATTGACGTTGCCGCCATGAATTCGGACTGCATGGATTGCGGATCAGGTCCGCAATGACAACTTCGCGGCGCAATGACAGCCTTCTTTTGTTCTTCGGGGCGATTGAACGCCATGCCAGTCAGCCCGGCATCTTGCCGGCGTACAACCAGTGGTTCAGCCAGGCAATGGCATTGACGGCACGGTGGAATGAGAAATCAAACCCCGGATCGGCGCCGCCTTGTAGCGCGCGTGCAATTTGGCTCTTGAACTTTTCACGGTCAATAAGTTCTTGCAAGGCCGGATGCAGGTGCGCTTCATGCCGACGCGCCCATTCGGCCGTCTGGATCATGCCGCTGGTCTTATGGCGCTCGTGCGCGGCAGCGTAACCCATGTCCTTGCTGGGCTTCCAGGCCACCCGTTTGGGCACCACGCCGTCGATGGCGCGCCGGTGCAGGTAGCGTCCAATGCCGCGGGGCCCCACTTTTTCAATGCTGGGGGTGCTGAGGTATTGCTGAACCAGGCGCACGTCCCACAAAGGCCAGCGGTAATCAACGCCATAAGCCGCTGCCATCAGGGTGCAGTTCTCCAGCCGCGTGGTCACCTGCATGCGGTGCAGGTGGTACTGCAGGATAAAGTCATTGATGCGTCGGTAGGGCGCGTCAAAGCGTGCCGTTTCCATGTACGCCTCGTGCAGACCCAACCGTTGAACCACGTCGTCGCGCAGCAGCTGGTGTGGCCAGCGCGCGTTCCAAGCGCTGAAAAAGGTGGGTCGGTAGGCCGGCGAACGCCGGCCCATGGTCACTGCCTTGCCCATGCGCAGCACGCGCCGCACGGGGTCGCCGGGCAAAATGTCCCACAGATTGCGGTAGTCCCCGGCGTCCAGCAACTCGTAGCGCAGCAGGTTGCCGGGGTTGGTTACCACCTCATCGCCGCCAAAGCCGGAAAACAGCGCCGTAATGCCGCGCAACTGGCACTCGCGGTAAAAGATAGTGTGTGCGCCGGCGTTGCCGTGTTCTTGCGGGTAACCCAACACTGCAAGCCCCCTGGCGATGACGGCGTCCTGGCGCGCCTCACCATAGCTGCCGGTCACAATGTAGTTGTGGGTGATACCGGCCGCCTGGCTGGTTTCCAGTATGAAGGCCGGTTCTTGCTCAGCCATGGCAAAGCCAAAGCTGTGCAGGCGCTCGCCCGGCGTTCCCAAAAACCGAGCCAGATAGGCGGTGATGGTGGCCGAATCAATACCGCCGCTGTTTTCTGTGGCCATTGCGCCATCGGGCAGCATGCGACAGCGTATAGCCTCTTCCAGCACAGAGCGGTATTCCTCTACCCAGCGCTCCTGCCGGTGCTTTGCCGGTGGCGCGTCGTCGCGAAACTCAAAATAGCGCTCCATCCGGGTCGCGCTGCCAGGCCCGACGCAAAGCCAGTGCCCGGGCGGCAGCTTGAACACCCCTTGGTAAGCGGTGTTAACCGTATGGTCGGACAGGTGCAGCAAATAACGCGCTGCCCAATCCATGTCGGGCTCGGCTTGCCAGGCGCCGCCAGGGGCAAAAGCAGCGGCACTAAAAGCGTGCTGCACGTCGTCGCCACTGATTCGGTAGTACAGCGGCTTTACGCCCATCGGGTCGCGTGCCAGATAGGTCTGACCCGTGTTAGTGTCAGTCACCACAAAGGCAAACTCACCCAGCAGGTGCGCAGCGCACCCGGGGCCCCATCTGCGCCAGGCCTCGAGCAGCAATTGCGCGTCAGTCGGTTCCGCCGCGGCTGACGACCACGCTAACCCCTTTAATAATTCGGCGCGATTGCGCAGGCTAGACCAAGACACAACCCGCAATCCGGTGGCCTCGTGGCGGGACAGGTGCGGTCGCTCTTTGGTTGAAGGAAAGTTTTCGTTGCTAAACATCATGAAATCTGTAGCGCTAGAAGCATGAGGAACCCGACTGGATGTATAGTGACGGTAGAGGGCGATTTTCTGTTAATACCAGCCCTGCTCGCAACGTAAAATTGCATTTTTCTTTACGAGGGGAAAGGACCATGGCTAATGATTCACCTGCCCGTCACTCGATACGTGACAAAAATAGCGGACATTCAGACACAGGAGTCGTCGGCACGCGCGCCGACCCGCGGCGCAGGCGGTATGTCGCACCCATTATCGTCCGCAATTTGATGCAGCCGCGCGGAAAACCTTACCAAACTACCACTGAGGGACAGCCTCCAGACTCTCATGCGCGCGGACCAAGCTAAATGAGTGTACGCGGACCGCATTGGGCCCACAAGCCCGCTTCAGCGGGCGGATAGAAACAGGAAGTAAGCGGGGGGCTTTTGTCAATCCTGCGTGCAACCGCAGCAGCCATCTTTGAATACACTCACTCAGGCGCTGCCAACCAACCCCTTGCTCATAAAGCCATCACCAGATGACATTGTGGGTGATGTGGGAGGGGTCCTGAACATTCACATGGACATGATGATGACAAGTACCAACTCTAAGGAATCACAACATCGCCGCGAAATCGAGGGCTCCGGCTACCATGATGAGGGGCAAAGTAGGCGACAGTACGCCTCACCCACCTGCGAACGCTTAGACTGGCTGCAGACCGAGCACAAATCACGGATCTCCGCTAAAGAGTACGATTTTTACACCATCCACGCTGCACCCAGTTAATGCTGGGTAAGGAGGCGGTCGCGAAGCAAAAGCACGGTCAAGCGCGGGCCAGCGGCTCATCAATCCAGGCGTGCATGTGCATCAATGGCGGATGGCGTCAAGCCAGAGTGCATCCACGGCACCCATCTTTGAATACAGTCGCTCAGGCGCTGGCAACCAGCCCCTTGCTCATAAAGCCAACGACATTTTTACAGGAAATTTGCCCAGGCAGCGCGCTGCTCAATCCGTGCCTGGCTCGGATTGAGCAAGGTCCAAGCGCCTTATCATATAAACTGGCATCTGGCGTGGCGTTAAAGGATTGGAATAGAAATGGAAATTGAATTCAACAAAGATGAACAGAGCCCTGATGCAAGTCATGCCTGTTCTTTGGTGGACAACGCAAAAGTGCAGCGTCAGCAGTACGAGACTCCTTCATTTCACGTCATAACAGTAGGCGAGACGTGCGGACTGAACTTATTGTTCCCGAAGGGGATGGGGACGGTGCACGCTAGCTGAGGGGCGCAGAAAAATTGATATCGCTGGAGAGCCGGGCAGCCAAGCGTGGTGGATGACCCCAATACGGTGAAAGGATCGAATCATGGATTTGGAGAGCAAAGACAGGCGGACAGTGGCTGCTTATGAGCAGCACCCTATCGACGCAGAGGCTACGAGGCACTGTCGGGGCTATCAAAAGCCCACATTAACGAAAATTGCAGTGGATCTGAATACAGATGGTAAGCACACCCCTGTCAGCCCGGAGAGCCTAGGAAACGCTCCCTCGTAACAGGCGCTCGAGGTGATCGGTGGGGCCAGGGCGCGCAAGCGAAAGCACTGCGGTCGGACGGCTCGCCGAATTATTTAAGATGTCCCCCTTTCCAGTTCACCCCTTATGACCTCCTTGACTCACGACACCCCACTGACCCGCAACCCCGACCTCATCGCCACCGACATGGATGGCGATACCGTCATGATGAGCATCGAGCGCGGCGAATATTTTGGCATTGGCGGCGTTGGCTCAAGGGTGTGGGAACTGCTGGCCGAGCCCGTCAGCATCGCGCAACTTGCCCAGACCATTTGCGCCGAATACGAAGTGGATGCCGCCACCTGCCAGGCCGACATGGACAAGTTCGCACACGAATTGCTGCAAAACGGTCTGGTGTCGCTGGCCTGAGCTGATCTTGGTGTCGATGGATTTTCAGTTTGAGCGCCATCTACGGACTGGTTCAGCGCGATGGTCAGGCGCTTGACGTTGAGGATTTCAGAACACTGACCTTGGCGATGTCCACCTGGGGGCCAGACGGGCAGTTTCAGTGGCAATCGCCGGATGCAGCCCTCGGCCTTGCCCTGTTGCACAGCACACCGGAGGCACGCTTTGAGCAGTTGCCGCGCTGGTTGCCTGAACAGGGCTTGGCTTTTGCCACCGAAGCCAGACTCGACAACCGCGAGGAGCTGTGGCGTGCGTTGAATATCACTCCAGCAGATCGCCCCAAGACCGCCGACGGCGATCTGGTGTTGGCGGCCTACCTCAAATGGGGCAACGCTTGCCCGCAGCAACTTGTGGGCGACTGGTCCCTGGTGGCCTGGCACCCCCTGCAGCGCCGCCTGTTTCTGGCGCGTGACCACTCGGGCAACACCGGGCTTTACTTTTCTTTGAACCAGCGCACCGAGTGCTTTGCCTTTGCGTCATCTCCCCAGGCGCTGCATGCGATGGGCATTCCCCGCCGTCTGAATGAGGCGCTGTTGGCGCAAGGACTCGTGTCCTGGACGCCGGATCGGGGTTCACAGACCATCGACCTCGATATTGATCGTCTGCCACCAGGCCACATCCTGACCGTCACACCGGATGCAATCAGGCTTGAGCGCTATTGGCACCCTGAGCAAACCCCCACGCTTTATTACGCGCGGCTTGACGATTACCTGGAGGGTTTTCTGGACATCTTTGGCCAGGCGGTGCGGGCACGTTGCCGCAGCCTGCGTCCGGTAGGGGTCACGCTCAGTGGTGGGCTTGACTCGGGATCCGTCGCGGCGCTGGCCGGGCGCATCCTGGCTGAAGATGGCCGGGTGCTGACGGCCTTGACCCAGGTGCCGATTGCCGACACCAGCGCCATGGTGGGTGAGCGCCGTTTTGGTGATGAAACCCGTTTCGCCTGCGCCACCGCCGCGAGCTTGCCGAATCTGGTGCACCATTGCCTGCCGTCTGACTCGGTGACACCCATGGCCGGCATCGAACTTGCGCTAGCGGTGCTGGGGCAGCCCAGCCACGCCGCCAGCAACGCCTTCTGGATTGCCGACCTGCTACAAAGCGCACAACACCAAGGCATCGGCACGCTCCTGACTGGGCAGGGCGGCAACGCCACCATCAGTTGGACTGGCGCGCCAGAGCTGCGCAGTGCGCTGAGGGCCTTCAGCCATGCCGGTTGGAAGGCCGGGCTGCGCCGGCTACTGCCCGCAGACGTGCTGCGCACCCTGCTGCGCTGGTGGCGCCGGAAACAAGACTGGTCTCACACCGCGATCCACCCTGCATTTGCCCATCGCATGCAGTTGGCCGAGCGCATGCTGGCGGTGATCGGCAATGACCCGTCTGTGCCCGAGACCTGGCGCACGCCGCGCGACAAACGCTTCGCCATCATTGAGCCCGGCTCAAGCTCGGTGGGCGAGTTGTGGTCCTTGCAGGGTGCCGCCCACGGCATGGAAGTGCGCGACCCGACGCTGGACCCGCGCGTAGTGGCCTACACGCTGTCGGTGCCAGACCACTTTTTTGATGTCAAAGGCGGGTTGGATCGGCAACTCATCCGCCAGGCGATGGCGGGCTTGTTGCCCGACTTGGTGCGATTAAACCCCTTGCGCGGGCGCCAGTCGGCGGACCTTGCTGTGCGGCTGCAAAGAAGTGCGGCTGAGGTGGGCGCCGCTTTGGCCGAAGTGTCCAGCGGCCCGGCTGTAGAGTACCTTGACGTGCCAACCATGCGCCGTGCCTGGGTGGCGGTGCGCGCGCAACCCGACCCCCTCAGCACGCACCGGGCAGGCAGCATTTTGCTGCGCGGCCTGATGGCGGGGCTGTGGCTTAACCGCCGCCTATTGTGAAGAACAAGATGACATCCTTTGAAACAATGGCCCCGGCCTTGCCGGCAACCCACCAGGCTTTTGGGCTGAACTGGAATTTTTCGTTCGATTTTTCGCCGTTTTGCGCGGCAAGTGCTGATACCCTGGCTGATGTGGTGGTGGAACTGGGCGTGTTGCCAGCGGTGAGCCCCGATGCCCGACCAGCCGGCCCCTTGCGCCAGGTTTGCCCTGGCACGGTGCGCTTTGGCATGCCCGGCGTAGCTAAACTTCTGGTCAGCGAGGGCAGGCACATTTTGGTCGAGCCGCATCCGGATGGATCAGAGCAGGCGCTCAATCTCTTGCTCATGGGTACAGCGTCGGCATTGCTGCTGTTACAGCGGGGTGTGCTGCCCTTGCACGCCAGCGGCATTCTGACACCGCGGGGTGCGGCGCTCATTGTTGGCCATTCGGGCGCGGGCAAGTCCACGGCGCTGGGGGCGTTACTGCGCCGGGGTTACCCCATGGTGTGTGACGATTTGGCGGCTATCCGGTTTGATCACGCTGGCGTGCCACAGGTTTGCCCCGGGGTGCCTCTGTACAAGCTATGGGCCGATAGTGCCGAGGCGCTCGGCGTCGCTACCAGCAACTTGCCGCGCGTTCGCGACGAACTGAGCAAGTACATGGTGCCGGCCGACCATCAACTGCTTGATCGGCCGGTGCCGATTTATGCGGTGTACCAACTTTCGGCCGAAAACTTGCCAGAGCCCCGGCTGGAAGCCAAGCGCGATGCCAGAAAGTTCAATGTGCTGCTGGACCACACCTGGCAAAAACTTACGGTCAAGGGTCTTGGCTTGCAGGCCAAACACTTTCACCAGGCCACGCTGCTGGCCAATGCGGTGCGCGTGATGGCGCTGCGCCGGCCCGAAGCTGGCGGGATTGATGTGGATCGGGTAGCGGCGCTGATAGAAGCCGACTTCCTGGGCTGAGGCACGGATGAAACCCCTGGTTTGGCTTGCCTCTTATCCCAAGTCCGGCAACACTTGGCTGCGTGCCTTTTTTGCGGCCTACCAGGCCGCGCCTGACGATGTGCTCGATATCAATCAGCTCAATGGGTCCATGCATGCCGCCGACCGTTCGCTGTTTGACCGTGTCATAGGGTTTGCGGCTTCCGACCTGACACCGGATGAAATTGACCGTTTGCGGCCAGAAGTTTACCGGTCGCTGGCTGGCGAGGTGCCCGGCCCCCTGTTTATGAAAGTGCATGATTGCTGGCGCCGCAACGGGCTTGGCTTGTCAATATTCCCTGCTGACATCAGCCATGTGGCGTTGTGCATTGTGCGCAATCCGCTGGCGATTGTGCCCTCGCTGGCCAGCCACTCAAGCATCTCGATCGACCAAGCCATCGAACAGTTGGCAAACGAACAGTACTCAACGGCTCGATCCGGTCACAAATTGAAATCCCAGCTGCACCAGCCGATGGGGAGCTGGAGCCAACATGTGGCCTCCTGGTTGACCCAATCTGAAATGGCTGTGCATACCGTGCGCTATGAAGATCTTTGTGCTGACCCGGTGCAGCAGTTTCGTAGCTTGCTGGAGGTCACTGGGCTCGCGGTGGACGAAGGTCGTCTGACCCGTGCCATCGCACAAACGAGTTTCGACCGGCTTCAGGCTACCGAAGACGCCCAGGGCTTCAAGGAGCGCCTAGCCCCCGCGGCGCGCTTTTTTCGCCAGGGAAAGGCCGATGGCTGGCGCGCTGAGCTGAGCGCACCTCAGATCAGCCGGGTCGTAGCGAGCCACGCCGAGTGGATGCAGCGCCTGGGCTACGATCTGGAGTCATGAGCCCTCGTCAACCGCGACTGACACAACCGCGACTGACATTGGACATGACCAACTGGTCATGGTACAGGATTGCCTGGCCTGAACCGCAGCGGCAGCGCCAACAGGAAGGCATGCGGCCGTGCCGTGGACGGCCTCCCTGCGGTTGGCGGTCCGAGATTCATTTCTTCCGACAGCATTGATCGATCATTCTGTGAGAAACTCTGTCTGCGCTTTGCGCTCACGCCACAACGCCGTTTTCAGGATAACTTCGGAGCGATCAGACCGTGAAGACAAATACCGCCGAGCTACAGACATCTACAAGTGGAGAGGTGACGAAGAACCTTTCGGCCTCGATAACTGCGAGCCAGACCAGTCCAAAGGGTAACGCCCGGCCTTGGCACACCCCGGCGCTACAGCGACTCAACGTATCGATGGATACGTGCAATCGTGTCGGCTCTGGTTCCGACGGTCCCCAACAGTCATCCATCGGCAGCTGACCGTTGAACGTTGGTGCACATATAGTGGGAATTTCAATCAGGGCATGAAGGAGAAGGTTCGTGCCAAGAAAGACATTCACAGATCGAGACGCTATTTCACGCCATAATGCCGTTTTCGACCCAACTACGGAGCCAACAGACCCATGAAGACAAGCACCGCCGGCCCAAACACATCTGCAAGTCGAGACGTGATGGAAAGCCCTTCGGCCCTTATAGCCACGAGCCAGACAAATCCGCAGGACAGCAACAAGCCTTGGCACGCCCCGGCGTTACAGCGACTCACAGTGTCGATGGATACGTGCGGGACTTACGGCTCTGGTGGCGACGGTATTAATGGCAAATCATATATTTGACCCCAGTAGTGTCCCAACGTTGCCACAAAAGGGCGTCGTAAGCTAATGATTTACTTGCTGGATTTGGTGTTTCAGTCTGGTCTCGATTTGAACGTCGAAAGTCAGACTTTGGGTTTTTTGCGGATTTCCGCCAGAAACCACCA
>CAIVLG010000014.1 GCA_903906695.1 uncultured beta proteobacterium
GCGTGCTGCGCGAGCGGTTCAAGAGTTCGTCCCACTGCGGCCGGCATTCGCCGCTGTAGTTCAGAGGTTGCTTGCAACCATAAAAGCTGAACAGGTTGCCGTCCGGATCGGCCCGACCGCTCCAGGCCAGCACGTAGGCATCGAACTGGCCCTTGTCGGCGAGGTTGAGCGAAGTTGCGAACTCGGTGGCCTGAATCTTGATGTCGAAACCGGCCTCCTTGGCCATCGCCTGTACCACCTGGGCGACGCGTTGTGCATCCGAAGTGGTTGGCGTCATCAGCGTGAAGCTTGGGTTGGTGACGCCTGCCTCCTTCAATAGCGCTTTGGCGCGAGCGATGTCGCGCTTGGGGATAGGGACGTTCCTGGCATAGAAGGCGTTGCCCGGAGGTACCCACTGGTTGCCAGCCTCAGCCTCGCCGTCGGCCGCCACTTTCACGATGCCGGCGCGGTCCAGTGACAGCTCGAAGGCCTCGCGCACGCGAGCGTCACGGCCCAGCGGGTTCTTCTGTGCCAGGTCGCTTTTTCCCGTGTTGATGGTGATGCCCTGGTAGCCCAGCTCCGTAATGCGCGAGATCGAGAGTTTCTTGTCGGTCTTGATGGCGGCCATGTCGGATGGCGCAACGCGCTCGATCAGATCGAGTTGGCCCGAGCGCAGGTTGGCCAGGCGCACGGTGGCGTCGACGATCGGTTGGAACGTGACCTTGTCGAAGTGAATTTCAGCCTTGTTCCAGTAATTCGGGTAGCGTTCCAGCACGATGCGGTCCTGTGCGATGCGCTCAGTGAACTTGAACGGACCAGAACAAACCGGCTTGCTGCCGAAGTTGCTCGGATTGGCCTGGGCTGCTTTGGGCGACACCATCATGCCGGCGCGGTCGGCCAAGACGGTCAGCAGCGGTGAGAAGGGCGCGCTGAGGTTGATCCTGGCTGTCAGATCATCAACCACGTCCACCGAGGTCACTGGCAGCAGTTCGCCGCGGCGATTTGAGCCGGCCAGGTTCTTGTGGCGGTCGATGTTGAACTTGACGGCTGCGGCGTCGAACTTCTCGCCGTCATGAAAGGTGACACCCGGTCGCAGTTTCATGGTCAGCGACTTGTTGTCGCCAGCCCACTGCCAGGAGGTGGCCAGTTGCGGCACGATGTTCAATTTTTCATCGATATCCACCAGTTTGTCGCACAAGGATGCAAAGACGATGCGACCGACAAAGCTGCGGGCCAGCGACGGATCGAGAACGTCCGGGTCCTCGGCCAGGCCGATGCGCAAGGTTTGTGCACTGGCCAGGGTGGCAAGACCTGCCAGCATCAAGCCTGAAAAAAACGTTTTGTTCATCGAGGACATCTTTCTTTGATTGAATTGCTAAAACCTAGCGCCTACGGAACGCCGACTGCAAATGTGCCAGCCGTTCATTCACCACCACCGCGGTCGCCGGCATCGCCGGCGCCTTGATCTCTTGCCAGAAGTGACAGGCGACGTGATGACCGCTCACGGTCTGCAGATCCGGCACCTGCTGCGCGCAATATTCTCTCGCATACGGGCAACGTGTGCGGAAACGGCAGCCCGAAGGCGGATCAATCGGGTTGGGCACATCCCCTTGCAGGACGAAGCGCTCGCGCCTCAAGCCCGGCTCCGGTATCGGTATCGACGACAACAAGGCTTGCGTATAGGGATGTCTGGGCTCCACAAACAAACTACGCTTGTCCGCATATTCGATGATTCTCCCGAGATACATCACCGCGACATGCGAAGCGATATGCTTGACCACTGCCAGGTCGTGCGCGATGAACACATAGGCCAGGCCGAGTCGGCGCTGCAAGTCCTGCAGCAGGTTCACGACCTGCGCCTGGATTGATACATCCAGCGCCGAGACCGGTTCATCGCACACAATCAGTCTGGGTTCCACCGCCAGCGCCCGTGCGATACCGATGCGCTGGCGCTGACCGCCGGAAAACTCATGCGGATAGCGCTGCAAATACTGCGGCGCAAGTCCCACCAGATCCATCAACTCCGCCGCACGCTCGCGCTGTCGCCCATGTGCCAGCCCATGCAGGGCCAGCGGCTCGACAAGGGTCTGCTGCACGGTCATGCGTGGGTTGAGCGAGGACTAAGGATCCTGAAAAATCATCTGCAGTTCACGCCGTGTGCGGCGCAGGCGCTGCGGCGAAAGCGTCATCAAATCCTTGCCATCGAACCAGACCTTGCCGGCAGTGGCGTCCAGCAGGCGCAGCAGCAGGCGCCCGACCGTGGATTTGCCGCAACCCGATTCACCAACGAGTGCCATGGTTTGGCCGGAGTCGAGCTCGAAACTCACGCCATCGACCGCATGAACGACAGCGGTTTGACGGCCAAAAAGATGCCGGTGGATCGGAAAATGCTTGACCAGGTTGTCAACCCGCAGCAGCGCGCTCATGCCTCAGTCACCATGGCAGCGTCCAGCGGTGAGCGCCAACAAGCAGCTTCGTGTCCGTCGCCAAGATCGGTCAGTGGCGGCGAGCTCTGGCGGCATGTAGCGACGGCAAAAGGGCAGCGTGGCGCGAAATGGCAGCCCTGCAGGACTGAGATTGGCGTCGGTACCTGTCCCTCGATGGCATTGAGCCGGTCCTGCTCCAGATGCAGCCTCGGTATCGAACCCAGCAAGCCAATGGTGTAGGGATGCTGCGGCTGGGCAAACAGGCGCTCCACCGTGGCCTTCTCCACGATCCGGCCCGAGTACATGACCAGTACGTCATCTGCCAGCTCGGCAATCACCCCCAGATCGTGCGTAATCAGGATGATGGCCGTGCCCGTCTCTTCACGCAGGGTGCGCATCAGGTCGAGCACCTGGGCCTGAATCGTGACGTCGAGCGCGGTGGTGGGTTCGTCGGCAATCAGCAGTTTTGGCTCGCACGACAGCGCCATCGCAATCATCACGCGCTGGCGCATGCCACCTGACAGTTTGTGCGGATATTCATCGATACGCTGCTCAGGCGATGGGATGCGGACCCGCCGCAACATATCGATGGCATGCTCTCTGGCTTGCGCTGGACCGAGGTCGCTATGACAGCGAATGCCTTCGATCAACTGATCACCAATGGTGAAAGCCGGATTCAGCGAAGTCATCGGTTCCTGGAAAATCATCGCCATCCGGTTGCCGCGCAAGGCGCGCATCTCTGCTGGCTTCAACGTTGCGAGGTCGCGGCCCTCGAAGCAAATCGAGCCGGCGGTGATTCGGCCTTGCCCTTTCGGTAGCAGGCCCATGATGGACAGCGAGGTCACACTTTTGCCGCAGCCGGATTCGCCGACGATGCCCAGCGTCCGGCCCGACTCGACCGAAAAACTGACGCCGTCCACTGCGGCGAATTCACTGCCGTCTTCGAGCTTGAAGCTGGTGCGCAAACCACTGACTTCGAGCAAAGCTGTCACGCATCCCTTCTTTCGCGTGCGGCATGAAAGCGCTCGACTTCGGCCTCGATCAGGACACGGTCGGTGATGCCGGAAGGGCGCTGGTGCGACGCAAGGCAGGCTGTGAACGGTTGGTAGCGCTCCAGGCTCTTCTGATAGAGGCGCTCCAGTTCTTGGATCGGTTCAGGAGCATCGTCGACCCGCAAATCGAGCGCGCAGTAGTCTTCGGTCGTGTAGGTCAGCAGCGCAGCGGCTTGCTTGCCACGCTTGTCTCCGCCGGCCGCCTCGCCCGCCGCCAACGCGGTAATCAGGCGTTCAGCAAAGGGTAAACCAACACTCGCCACGTACGCCTGTGCCGTAGCTGAAATCACCTCGGGTCCAGTCAGCATGTTGCCGGCCACCGAAAAGCCATCGCCTGCCAGATGACCACACCAGGCTATGCAAGCGCTGCCGGTGTACGCGGCTACTCTGCCATCTGAGTCGATCAGGTGGACCTGGCGGTGATCGCGGCCTTCATCGGCTTCTGTCAATTGCTTGATGATCGACGCTGGGGCGAGGCCCTGCGCCATGCCTGCCAGCGCAGGCGCGGCATACATCGGGTTGACCAGCGCCTGCGTCGCGAGCGCGCCAACCTTGCTTCGAGCATGTGGACAGAGGGCGCCCACCGCAAAGAATCGGCTGGCCACTGCAACGCCGAACGCACCGGAAGCATCGCGGGCAATGATGGACCAAGTCATATTGGGTAGCTAGGCGTGACTTAAGACTGTTATGCCGTTCGTGCTAATCGTCGTAATGTCCACGGCACGCAATAACGTCAAAATCAGCATCGCTCACGGCATACAGCAACCGGTGTATGTCATCAATGCGCCGTGACCAATAGCCCACCATGTTGCCTAGTAGTGGTTCGGGCTTGCCGATACCGGCAAATGGATCACGCGCCGCCGCTTCGATCAGCGTATTGATGCGCTTCAATGTCTTTCTGTCCTGCCCCTGCCAGTAGGTGTAATCTGCCCATGCTGCCCGGGTAAATCGAATAGAGCGCCGCATAGGTTCAGGGCTTCACAAGTTCGCGTCGTACTGCCTTACCGGCTTTGTGCTGTGCAATTGACTTGGCTAGATGTGCTGCGTTCGCCGGGGTTGATAGCAGGTGCATGGTTTCCATGATGCTCTGATAGTGATCGAATGACATCACCACGGCGTCGGCACCATCGCGCCTGCTGATGACGGTCACGTCAGCATCATCATGCACCTTGTCGAGTACCGATTTCAATGAACTGCGCGCTTCGGAATAGGTAACGATTCTCATGACATGGCCTCTATTAACTTGTACTTAAAGCGGTGCAAGTATAGATGATCTATTGCACTTCACACCCCTATGCCGACTTGAATTGAATCACGTCAGCGCCTTTGACGGCGTCTCAATCAATGTATGCCACTTACTTGCGCTTGCTTATGCGCGCCATCACGCCGGAGCTCCAGCAAGCGACGCTTTGCCGCCGCAGCGCGCGCGCCATCTGCGACTTGGAGGAAGAACTCAGCCAGGGCAGAAAAACGTAAGCTTTACGGTCTGGGCCGCCAGGTAGTTCTGCTGATAGTCATATCCGAATCGGCATCCGCGAACCCGCGCTCGATGCTTTTCAGGAGGCGCTCTAGTTTTGCGTTGAGGTCAGCACTCAGGTCACCACTCTCACGCAGTTGCTGCATTTGTCGCCGAACGAAAGGCACGCCGTCGTGCGCGGCTGCTTCGAGAATCGCATCGAAGCGGCCTTGCAGAAGCGCTTTGCGGAGCAACGGCCCTTCCTGCGCACCAGGATTGGACCACGCCAACCCGAAGCGCGCCTTCGAAAGCGGCGA
>CAIVLG010000015.1 GCA_903906695.1 uncultured beta proteobacterium
AGGGTCACGGCACCTGCGCTGATCGGCAGGCCGCCCTTGAACGCTGCTTGGCGCGCCGGTGCCTGACCCTGGCCCGCCATCAGGCAATTGCCGAACAGCACTTCATCAACCTGCTCACTGGCAATGCCGGCGCGCTGCACCGAGGCCTTGATCGCAACACCGCCCAGATCGTGGGCGGCAAGGCTGGAAAAGTCGCCCTGAAAACTTCCCATCGGCGTGCGGGCGGCGCTGACAATAACCACTGAATCGTTCATGATGCTGATCTCCTGTTGAGTGAATTAAGAAACAGTTCGCTATTTTGGACGAGACGACGTAGCCCTCGCAATGACATAAGGCAAGCGCTGCTCACTGAGTCTGCTCAGGATGAAAGCGTCGGCCCCGCTCATACGGAAACACGTCGAACACATGACCGGCCAGCGTGCGCTCCTTGTGGCCCTGCCAGAAGGCGACATCAAGCAGGTCCGCATGGTGTTTCATGAAAGCCTCGCGCACCGCGGGGTTACCCAGCAGAAACGGGCCGAAGGTCTCTGGGAATACATCTTTGGGGCCCACGCTGTACCAGACTTCGCCTGACATTTCATCTTCCTCGGTGCGCGCTGCCGGCACTTTGCGGAAGTTGCATTCGGTAATGTATTGAATTTCGTCATAGTCATAAAACACGACTTTGCCGTGCCGCGTGACGCCGAAGTTCTTCCACAACATATCGCCCGGAAATATATTGGCCGCCACCAGGTCTTTGATGGCGTTGCCGTACTCGATGACGCCACGCTCGATCTGCTCGTGCGCCCGAATCGCGACCGCGCCTTGCGGGTTTGGATCTGCGCCACCGGCGTCGAAGGCTTCTTGCAGATAGATATTGAGCGGAATCATGCGCCTCTCGATGTAAACGTGCTTGAGGACGGCCTCGATCTGGCCGTCACCGTCGCGGTCGCTCAGTTCAAGCTGAGTGGGCGCAAATTCCAATATTTCAGCAATCAGTTCGTCGTCAAAGCGGTCACGCGGAAACCCTACGTCGCGGTACTCCAGCGTGTCGGCCATGCGCCCAACACGGTCATGCTGCTTGACCAGCAGGTACTTGCTCATGATCTGCTCTCGGCTGGTGTCCTTCTGCGGTGGATAGTAATCCTTGATCAGCTTGAATACATAGGGAAACGAAGGCAGATCGAACACCAGCATGACCATGCCCTTGATGCCCGGCGCAGTGCGGAACTTGTCGGAGGAGTGGCGCAGGTGGTGCAGAAAGTCGCGGTAAAACAGCGTCTTGCCCTGCTTGGCCAGTCCGAGCGCGTTGTAGATTTCGTTGCGCGGCTTGCGCGGCATCATGCCGCGCAGGAACTGCACATAGGCCGATGGAATCTCCATATCGACCATGAAGTACGCACGTGCGAAGCTGAAAAGCATCAAAAGATCGTCCTCGCCGAACAGGACCGCGTCGATGACCAATTTGCCAGCATCGTTATGCAGCACGGGCAGTGCAAACGCAAACTCGCTAAAACCATTGATCAACTTGCCAACCAGATAACAGCCCTTGTTTCGAAAGAACAGACCGGTGAGCACCTGGATCTGGAAATTAGCCCGCAGTTTGGCGTCCGTCAATCGCTCGACCATGGTGGCCTGCACCAGCGCGCAATCGGCCTCCAGTTGTGCAAACGGAACACGCAAATCAGAATCCTTCACGATTTGCACCAGCACTTCGCATAGGGTGTCGGTGGTCGGGTAGTAGGAACGGTAGGTTGGGCGCGATTCGGGTTCACCGTTTTCGATGTACTCCGTGCTGACCGCCGGACGCACAAAGATGAAGTCATTCTGAAAATAGCTGCGGTGCAGTATCTTGGTCGTCACCGAGTTGAAGAAGGTCTCGGCCAGTTCCGGCTGATGGTGATTGACCAGTAGGCCGATGTAATGCAGCTTGATCTGTTGCCAGATGTCCATCGGCTGCTCGCCGGCCTTGAATTCGCGCTCCAGCCGCCTTGAACACTCGCGCACCCGGAGGTCATAAAACTCGATCCGTTCACGCTGTGCGCGTTGCTGGCCATGCCAGTCTGCCGTCTCGAAGCGATGTTTGGCGCGCGCCGACTCGGTCCGAAACAAGCGGTAATGCCGGTTGAAGCCATCCATCATGGCTTTGGCGACGGCGTAGGCGAGGGCGGAATCGAGTCGTTGGGGAAACATGAAGTCTGGTCAGTTGAGGACAGAGCTTGTCAGGCCGCGCCGCGCGGGTAGCGTTTTAGCGCGTTGCGAAAAACGTCCACCACTTCATGCGAGCCCTGCATGCTCACGCCCATGTCCTTGACCAGACCGTCCTTCAGGCCATAACACCAGCCGTGCACCGCAACCTTCTGCCCTCGTCCCCAGGCATCCTGCATCACATTGGACAAAGCGACATTGCCCACCTGCTCGATCACGTTGACTTCGCACAACACGTCTTCCTGCTGCGCCACAGTCAGATGCTCGATGCGGCGCCGATGCCGCAATTTCACGTCATGCACATGGCGCAGCCAGTTGTCGGCCAAGCCGACACGGGTGCCACGCAATGCGGCCAGCACGCCGCCGCAGCCGTAATGACCGACCACCATGATGTGCTCGACCTTGAGGTGATCGACCGCGAACTGAATCACCGAGAGGGCATTGAGGTCCGAATGCACCACCACATTGGCTACATTGCGATGCACAAACACTTCGCCCGGGTCCAACCCCGTAATTTCGTTGGCCGGCACGCGGCTGTCAGAGCAGCCTATCCACAGGTATTTGGGCGTCTGCTGCTGTGCCAGTTTTTTGAAAAAACCGGGCCGCTCGCGTTCCATGCGCTCAGCCCAGGCGCGATTGTTCATAAACAGATGCTGCAAGGAGGGTGACATTGGGCTATCTTAATCAGTCGCAGGCAAGTTTCATGTTCGGTGCGTCGGATGGTTTGCCGTTACCATAGGCGGTTGTTAGCAACAGGCCCTATTCATCGATGATCGCTGCTCCAGAAACAATGCAGAACCCGGCTGACCCTGAAGACAAGCTGGCCCGCCTGGGTGAGCTGCTGGTTGGCACCGGCAAACTCTCGGCGCGCGACCTTGAACGCGCTGCCTCGGCCCGGCAAGAGACCGGTGGTGTGTTGGGGCCGGTGTTGATCAACCTCGGTCTGGTTTCCGAAATCGATGTCGCCCAGGCCCAGGCCCAATTGCTCGGCATACCGTTCGTCCCGGCCGATGATTTTCCGGTTCTGGCACCCGAAGTGCAAGGATTGCAGGGCGACTTTCTGCGCAGCCACCATGTCTACCCACTGCGCCTCGATGAGAGCAGCCTGACCGTGGCAATGGCGGCGCCGGACGACGCCTTTGCACTGAAAGCGCTTCATCTGGCGACAGGCCTGGCGATCCATCCCTGCGTCGCGCTGGCATCCGATATTCAGCGGGCACTGAGCTCCGGCGACGAACAGGGCAAAACCGAAGAAGCAGACGATTTCGATGCCGACAGTGGCGATTTCGTCGAGCACCTGAAGGACCTGGCAAGCGAAGCGCCGGTCATCCGCATGGTCAACCAGATCATCGGACGTGTCACCGACCTGCGCGCCTCCGACATTCATCTCGAGCCCTTCGACGACGGCTTGCACGTTCGCTACCGGGTCGACGGCGTCATCCGCACCGATGAGGTCGTCTCACCCCAACTCAGCGCAGCCGTCAACTCCCGCGTCAAGCTGATGGCGCACCTCGATATTGCCGAGCGCCGCCTGCCGCAGGATGGGCGTATCAAGACGCGCGTCAAAGGTCGCGAACTTGACCTGCGCGTCTCCACCATCCCGACCGTGCACGGTGAAAGTGTGGTCATGCGGGTACTCGACCGCACCAGCGTGCGCTACAGCCTTGACGCCATCGGTTTCGCGCCCGAGAATCTGGAACGCTTCAACCACCTGTTGGCGCGTCCGCACGGCATATTGCTGATTACCGGCCCGACCGGCTCCGGCAAGACCACCACGCTGTATACGGCTCTGTCCAAACTCGACGCCGATGCCTTCAAGATCATTACCGTCGAGGAACCGGTCGAATACCAACTCGAGGGCATCAACCAGATCCAGGTCCACCAGCAGATCGGACTGACTTTCGCGCGCGCCTTGCGCTCGATCCTGCGTCAGGATCCGGACATCATCATGATCGGTGAAATGCGCGATGGCGAAACCGCCCAGATCGCGGTGCAATCGGCGCTGACCGGTCACCTGGTGCTCTCAACCCTGCACACCAACACGGCCGCCGGGGCCATCACACGCTTGCAGGACATGGGTATCGAGCCCTACCTCATCACTTCATCCGTCAACGGCGTGCTGTCGCAGCGGCTGGTGCGCCGACTGTGCGAGCACTGCAAAAAGCCCTACGCGCCGGACGCCGCGCTGCAAGTCAGCATCGGTCTTCAGCGCATGGGTCTGAACCCGGTCCATCTTTACAAGGCGCAGGGCTGTGAGCATTGTCGCCAGACCGGCTACAGCGGGCGCTGCGGCATTCACGAAATGCTCGTCATCGATGATCGCATGCGCCGCGGCATTCTCGACGGACTCGACGCTGCCTCGCTGCACAACAAAGCCACCGAGGCGGGCATGCATACGCTTTATGAAGACGGTCTGCGCAAAGTGGCCGCCGGCATTACCAGTCTGGATGAACTGCTGCGCGTGACTGAGGATCACACCGATGCCTGATTTCCTCTGGCAAGCCGCGCAAGCCGACTCCCAGATCATCCAGGGCCGCCTGCAGGCCGTCAGCCAGGCTCAGGCCATGCAGCAATTGCGAGCCCAGGGGCTAACGCCCTTGCAAATCAGCCTGGCCGGCGCAGCGGCGCCCGCCGCCAGCGTCAAACCGGCAGATGGCGCCGCCGCCCGCGAGCCTTCACGCCTGGGCGGCCTGTTCAGATCCACCGCCATCACGCAGGCCGACATGCTGGTCATGACCAGCGAACTCTCCATCATGCTCAAGGCTGGTCTGGCGCTGGACAACGCGCTGCGCGTGCTGATCGGCATGAACGCCAAGCCTGCCATGGAACGGCTCACCCAGACCATCCTTGACGATGTCAAGAGCGGTGTCCCTTTGAGCCGGGCGCTGGCACGCCACCCACAGCAGTTTGGCGACTTCTACATCAACATGGTCCGCTCGGGCGAAGCCAGCGGCCAGCTCAGCGATGTGCTGGAACGTCTGGTCGAACACATGGAGCGCCTGCGCGCCCTGCGTGAAAGCGTGGTCTCCGCGACGATCTACCCGGCCATCCTGCTGGTCGTGGCCGTGCTGTCGGTCATCGGCATGCTGGGTTTTGTGGTGCCTCAATTCGAAACCCTTTTCAAGGGCATGGGGGACGCCCTGCCAACCCCGACACGCATCATCATGACCATCGGACATGCGTTTACCGACTACGGCCTTTTCGTCGGTCTTGGCCTGTTCCTGCTGTTCTGGGTCGTGCGGCAGTGGTGGCGCTCACCGGCAGGGCGCCGCTGGTGGCAAAGCCGTGCGCTTGCCCTGCCCCTCGTAGGCACCTTGATGCTCAAGTACGACCTGACCCTGTTCTCACGCTCCTTGGGTACCTTGCTGGGCAATGGTGTACCCCTGCTCTCGGCCCTGCGCATTGCAACCCTCACAGTGGGCAACGTCAACCTGCGCCAGGCCCTTGAGGGCGTCATTCCCAAAGTCAAGGGCGGCGGCAGAATGGTCGAAGCCCTTAAAGCCAGTGGCATCTTCGAGCCCCTGGCCATCAACCTCATCAAAGTCGGTGAGGAGACTGGCCGCCTCGGTCCCATGCTGCTGGAACTGGCGCGCATCTTCAACCGCGATGTGGAGAACGGCATCAAGCGTGGGTTAACCCTGCTCGAGCCGCTGCTGATCCTGGTGCTCGGCCTGGTCATCGCCAGCATCATTGTCTCGATCATGCTTGGCATACTCTCGGTCAACGACCTGGCGGCTTGATTACCTTCTTAGAACACGCCAGATGAAAGCAAGTTCTGGCGAGCACTATGTGGCACTCGATCACGTTCGTGCCGTCGCGGCATTGCTGGTCTTTGTCTGGCACTTCGTGCATGGCCTGCACGGGTCGCCAGTGCCTTTTGCAAGCGTGCGACTGGGCGGGCCGCTGGTCCTGTTTGACGAAGGACATGTTGGCGTCGCTTTGTTCATGACACTGAGCGGTTACCTGTTTGCCAAACTGCTTGATGGCAAGCGCGTCGTGTACTCCCTTTTCTTCTGGAACCGCGTGCTCCGATTGCTGCCTTTGCTGCTGCTGGTCTTCGCGATCAATGCAATTGGCGAGGCAGTGCGAAGCGGTCACCTGCAATCAGCAGGTGAATACTTGCGATCCTTGCCGCAAGGCCTCATATTGCCCACCTGGCCCAACGGCGGATGGTCGATCGCGGTTGAGTTCCACTTCTACCTGCTGCTGCCCCTGCTGCTGTTTCTGGTGCGGCGTTGGCCTCTGGGGCTATGGCTGTTGCTGGCATTCGCCATCCTGCTTCGAACCGGATATTACGTACGGACGGGGGAGGTGCAGAGTTTGGCCTATTTGACGATCTTTGGCCGCATTGACCAGTTTGTGCTCGGGATCATCGCCTTTCACAGTCGTGCCCACTTCATCGGCCGTCATGGCCGGGCTGCAGGCATTGCAGCCGCCTTCGTCACGCTCTATTGGTGGTTCGACAAGAGCGGTGGCTTCTTTCTGCAGCCGAGTTATCCGTCGCCATCACGCCTGTGGATTGTGTTGCCAACGTTGGAAGGTGCCGCTTTTGCTGCACTGATTGCATGGTACGACGGATCTTTCCTGCACAAGGATGGAATGCTTTCGCGACTGTTTTCTCTCCTGGGTGAGTACTCCTACTCAATTTACTTGTTGCACTTCTTTTTCGTCTTTGCGCTTGCTCAATGGATCGACGCCAATGTCATTGACATTTCCAATTTCTATGTGGCGCTGCCTGTCTCAATACTTGCCTACTTGGCGATGATTCCAATCGCTTATCTCAGTATGCGTTTCGTCGAACTTCCGTTTCTCAGATTGCGTCGGCGCTACACCAAGGTCTGAGACGTCGGAGCTAAATTTCGGAAGTACCCTATAATTTTCCGCTACCCGGTTCCAATTTCACATGCACCTGCTATACACCCCTAAAAACTTGCAACCAAGGCGGCGCAACCTGGGCTTCACCTTGATCGAACTGCTGGTGGTGCTGGCCATCTTAACGATGTTGGCTGGCCTTGTCGGGCCGCGCGTGTTGAGCCTGCTCGGCGGCGCAAAATCCAAGACAGCTGCCGTGCAAATAGCCGATCTTGAAAAGTCCCTTGAGCTGTTCAAGCTCGATGTGGGGCGCTTCCCGACGACGGCTGAAGGCCTTGACGCGTTGGTCAACAGACCGGCTTCGGCCAACGGCTGGAACGGCCCTTACCTCAAAGGCAGCGTGCCTAACGACCCTTGGGGCAGGCCCTATGTGTTCACCAGTCCTACAGCCAATGGCGGCGTCGATATCGTTTCCCTGGGCGCTGATGGCCAGCCTGGCGGCGAAGGTGAGAACGCCGATATTCACAACACACCCTGAGCGGCGTTGCGGCCGGGTCAGCGGCCCAGTTAAGAAATATCGACTGGGTTTTACGCTGCTTGAGCTGCTGGTGGTGCTGGCTATTGGATCACTGTTGGTCGGATTGGCGCCCCCGGCATTTGATCGCCTGCGTGAGATCAGCCAATACCGCGATACCGTGCGGGCCATCGTGGTTGGCCTGCGTCAGGCCCATCAGCAGGCGATGGCCTATGGCCAAACCGTGAATTTCCGTGTCGATCTGGCCAGTCGCAAATTCGGCATTGAAGGCCAGACTTTGAAGGCGCTGCCGGCCTCGCTTGAAGTCAGGACCACGGTCGGTAGCCAGGAGCAACCAGACAACACGCAACAGGCGGACATCGCTTTCCTGCCGGAAGGCGGTTCCAGCGGCGGCACCATAGAACTGGTGCGGCCTTCGGGCGCGGGTGTACGCATACGTGTTGACTGGCTGTTTGGGCAGATCACGCAGCAAGCGCGGACGCCATGAACCGGCAGCGCGGGTTTTCTTTGCTGGAGTTATTGGTTGCCTTTGCCATCATGGCGATGTCGCTGGGATTGCTGTACCGGGTCGCCGGCGGCAGCGCAAACCATGTCGGTGAGACAGTTCAGTACCAACAAGCTGCCTGGCTGGCCGAATCGCTGTTGAACCAGTACACCAGCGTGCGGGCAACAGGCTGGAATGAAGATGGAGAGAGTGCAGGGTTCAAGTGGCAAGTGCGCAGTCGGCTTCATCAAAGCGGCAGCAACAGCCCACAGGCTGTGCCTTTGCACGAAATCCGGCTCTCCGTCTTCTGGACCAATGGCTCGCGTCCCGGACAACTCGATCTGGTTACGCTGCTCCCCGAGCGAAAACCTCAACCCGGGGAGGTCGTGCCGTGAAGCCATCGTTGTGTCCAAAGAAGATACGTATCAGTGCCACGGTCCAGCGCGGATTTACCCTGCTTGAATTGCTCGTCGTCATGTCGCTGCTATCTCTCATCATGGTCGGACTGGTTTCCGCCCTGCGCAGCATGGCGCAGACCGAGAGCAGGATCGACCAGCGGCTGGAGCGACTCGATGAAATCCGCGTCGCGCGTACCTTTTTGCAGCAGACCCTCGGCAGGGTTTCCGCCATGACGCTTGATGCGCCCGGCGCAAGCGGCAAAAGGGTTGTCTCGTTTGCAGCAACCCCCGATAGTCTGAGTTGGGTTGGCATCATGCCCGCCCGACCCAGTGTTGGGGGCCGGCACTTCTTTCGACTCGCGATTGAAGATACTGCCACCGGTCGCGACTTGGTGCTACGGTTTCTGTCGTGGACCCCGGATATCGCTTTTCCAGACTGGTCGACCGCTGAATCCCGGGTCCTGGTGTCGGGTATCAGCCAAATCACCGTGCAAGCCAAGGGGATGCCGCCAATGGGACAATACGTGAGCCAAGCATGGCCGGTTGGCTGGCAAGACGGTTGGCCGGTAGCCGAAGTATTACCCGAACAAGTACGTTTGGGTTTGGTCGACCCCCAGGGCGACTGGCCCGAGTGGAACATTGCGCTGCGCGCTTTGCCCGGCAGCGAAAGCACTTCCGGCAAGGTCGTTGTTGGCGGAACTCCGGTGCGATGAAGACGCGCCAGACATCCCATCGCGGCGTTGCCCTGGTGGCAGTTTTATGGCTGGTAGCAGCGCTGAGTCTGATTATCACCGGCATTGTTCAGGCGGTGCGTGTTGAAGTGCGAAGCGCCACAGCACAGCGCCAGGCATTGGTGGCTGGGGCTTTGGCCGACGCGGCGATTTTGCTGGTGCTGCAGGACTTTGATGCACAGATCAAGGAGCCTCGAAGCGCCATCCAGGTTATTCCGGTTCAGTTTGAGGGCCGAGTTTTCGAAGTCTCGGTTCAACCGCTCAATGGGTTCATTGACCTCAACAACGCATCGGTGCAACTTCTTGCCGAAATGTATCGTTACGCGGCTGGACTGAGTCCGGCCGCAGCACAAGCGCTGGCGCAAGCCACCGTGGACACCCGTCAGCGCAAGGATGCGAAAGGCGCGGCACAAGGCTTTGATGCCATTGAGGATCTGATGCGGGTGCCTGCCATGACTTATGACCTCTATGCTAAGATCAGCCCCCTCGTGACAGCCGTCCTCAAGGGAGGTGGCGGACGCGTCAATCCAATGGCTGCGCCAGTAGACGTGCTGCAGATTCTGACCGCCGGCGATGCTGCTCGGGCAGCCGGTCTGGCGGCGGGTCGTAGCGCCGATCCCAAACTTGTTGACACCTCTTTTTTAAGACCAGAGCAAATCGAAATGACATCATCGAGTAGCCTGCAGTTGCAAGTTCAGGTTGATTTGCCGGACGGAGGTAGTCTGCAAAAAACATGGCAGGTGTTGCGCGACAATGACCCACGCTCAGGTCTGCCGTGGCGCGTGCTTGGCATGCAGCGGTCAACCCAGCGTTTGGCACTGCCCAGCAACTGATCCTCCCCTAGCTTCCATGTCCAGCGCGCCCAACTCGCCTACTCAAACCCGCTTTTTTGGCCTTGACTTGGCGTCACTGTGGTCCGACCTCGCCGTCGCGTGGCGCGGCATGATGGATTGGCCGGCGCTTTCGTGGCTATGGCCACAGTCAGAGGTACGTCTGTGTCTGCCAACAGGTGATTTGGCTCTAAGTCACGGACTGGATGCCCGGCCCGTGCAAGACCAGCGACGTGCGCAATCCGCCCGTTTTGAGGCGATCGTGCTGCCAGAAAAACTGCTGTTGCGCCGCACTCTTAGCCTCCCTGAGCTGCAGCCATCCGAGCTAAGGGCCGCGCTCTCGCTTGAAGTGCAATCCCTCAGCCCCTTTCCTCTTGACGAGTTGACATGGACGCATGAAGTCGCTTCAAGACATAGCGGCACTCTGAGCGTCGATATAGTCTTATGCTCGCGTAAGTTGATCGCCCAACACTTGGAAACCGTTCAAGCTCAGCTCAAATCCCAGAACCCTGAGGTGTGGATTCCCAGCGCCAGAGGACCTGGATTTTTGCTGCTATCGGGCTTCGGTGAAGCGCGCCGCCAACGCGAAAGTGCGATGTGGCGGTCGGCCAGCGCCGTCCTGGCACTGCTGGCCTTGACGCTCCTTTTGGCGATTGCCGTGACCCCCAGTGCGCAACTTTATCTACGTGCCTTGCAGGCCAACCAAGCCATGACCGTTCTGGGTCAGAAGGCCGCTGCGGCCATTGCACAGCGAGAAACTTTGGTCCAAGCCAGTGAGCGTCTGACCGATCTGACGCGGCTCATCAACAAGTCGGTGCCGCCACTGCAAATACTCAAGCTCATTACAGAATCTCTTCCGGACGACACTTCACTGCTGAGTCTGCAAATCCAGGGGCTCAAGGTCATCATCACTGGACAAACCGTAAACGCCGCAGCCCTGATGAAGCAGTTGGGCGGCACACCAGGGTTGCGCGAAGTCAAAGCACCCATACCGGCCACGAAACCCTTGGGGGCGCAACGCGAATCCTTCACCATTGAATTCATGCTGGACCCGGCTAAGTTAAATCTTGCGTCATGAGCCGATTTCAATTCAATCGCATCGCAGGGCTGCAAGCCCTGATCATGGCCGCCCTGATTCTGCCTCTTGCAGGAGCAGGCCTGTATGCCTGGATCCATCATCTGCGAATCCAGACCCACCTTTCAGACTTGGAGCCTCGCTATGCACGGCTGGCCGGCTTGTTGGAACGCCAGGCTGACTTGAAGTCCTTGAGCGGCAAGGTCAACGAACAACTTGCCCGCATCGCTTATCCCGCCAGTCAAGATGTGTCCCAAGCTGGAAACGACGCTCAGCAACGCATCCGCAGCCTCTTTGCCGAGAGCAAGCTTGACATCATCAGTATTCAGGTGCTCCCGCCAAAAAAGGAAGAGACCAAATTCGACCGAATTTCGATCGACCTGCGTGTCGAAGGCGACATGGCCGGGATTCAAAATGCGCTCGTGAAGCTCGCCTCCCAAACACCCGTGGTGGTCGTTGATAGCCTGTCCGTGCAGACCATTGGCTCGGTCAGGCCCGCAAGCAATCAGCGTCTGGGCGGTCAGTTCAATCTTTATGTTCTTCGGGTGCGTCCATGAGACCAGGACCACTGCGCCTAGCACCGATGCCCATTCTTGTGGCATTGACACTCGTTCTGTCTGTTGGACTGGCCACAATGTGGTTTGACCAGCATGGCAAAGTGCGAAACAGTACGTGGGTTCCACCCAAGTCCTTAGCGCCCGACGTGAAAGTGCCCCAATCTGCGCCGCCGGGTACCAGCGAGCCGGCTTTATTTGCCGCCGTCCTGGAGCGTCCAATCTTTGCACCCGACCGCAGACCGCCACCGCCGCCGCCGCCGCCCACTCCGGCACCGCCACCCGACCCGCTCGCCAATACTCAAATCCTGGGTAGTTTCTCGGGTGCCAGCGCCGGTGTTTTGGCGCGCGTCGATGGTAAAGTACGCCGGATCAAGCTCAACGAAAGCATCGGCCCCTGGGTCCTCAAAACGGTCGATGACAGGAACATCACATTTGTGCAGGGAGAGGAAAAGCGCGTCCTGCGTTTGGCCTATGCTCGGCTTGACGTCCCGGTTCCGAAGCCGGCCGCAGTTACGGTGAATCCGCCGGCAACGCCGAATGCTACGCCGGGCGTATTGGGTGTCATGCAGAGAGCGGAGGACGAAACCCGGGACAGAAATAAGTACATCAATGAACAGCGTGCCCTTAGGGGTTTGCCCCCCATTTAATCAATTCATGAATGTGTTGAAGCCCATGTTTTTCAATTTGCAATCAAGTGTGACACTGGCATTGGCACTGCTTGTGTTGACCCCTGCGTTTGCGCTGTCCCCGGGGGCGGATGCCCCCAATACCGCAGACCAACCGACGATTATCCGAGGCGACGATCAGGTGCTGGCCCCCGCCGCTGGCAAAGGCCAAGTCACCGGAACTGCAGCCGGGCTCAAGTTTGAGGAGGCCCCGGTGGCTGACGTGGTGAGCTTGGTGCTGCGCGAAATCGCCAAGGTTGATTATGTCCTCCACCCTCCCATCAACGGCACCGTCACCTTGTCCACGCAAGCCGACGTGTCGGCCGACCATGCAATGTTGTTACTGGAGGCCGCGCTGCAGGCCAATGGCCTGCAGATGGCGCGTGACACCCGAGGTGTGTATCACATTGGCCGACCTGACGCTCTCAAGGGCATTGTGCCGGCGATTCGGCAGGCTGGCGGCAGTGGCCCGTTGCCGCCAGGTTATGGCGCGATCGTGGTTCCTCTCAAATTCATAGGCGCTGCGGAGATGGCCAGCATCCTGCGGCCGATGGCCCCGTCCGAGGCGATTGTGCGGATTGACAATGTCCGAAATCTGCTGGTGCTGGTGGGCACCCGCACGCAAGCTGAAGGCTGGCTTGACATGGTGAACACCTTTGATGTGGATTTGCTTAAAGGCATGTCTGTGGGCGTTTTTCCACTCAAGTACATCACCACCGCTGAAGTCGAAGCTGCGCTGCGCCTTTTCAGCCCGGGCGGCGCCTCAGCAGCGCCGGCGGCGCCCGGCGCCGGTGCTGCCGGTGCAGGCGCATCAATTGGGACTCCGGCCGCACCGACTTCGCTGTACAGCACGCTGCGCATCCTGCCCATAGCACGCATCAACAGCGTGATGGTCGTCACTCCGCGCGCCGCCTACCTGGACGAAGCCAAGCGCTGGATCGAAAAACTTGATCAGCCCGGAGGCAACTCTTCTGAAGCCCAACTCTTTGTCTATCCGGTACAAAACGGCAACGCCAAACACCTTGCCGACGTCCTCAACGGCCTCTTTGGCGGCGGCGCTGCAGGATCCGCCCAGCCAGCCAGCAGCGGCGTTGCCCCCGGCCTGCAACAAACCACCGCCACCACCTCTGGCTTTGGCAGTGGCGGGACACTGGGGCTGGCAGCCGGTGCGGTCGGCAAAAGCGGCAGCACGGTACAAGGCTCGGGCCTGACTTCAGTGGCCCTGGCAAGCGGCCTGCGCGTCATGGCCGATGAGATCAACAACGTTGTCCTGGTCTATGGCACCCGGCGTGAATTTGACAAGATCGAAGCCACACTCAAGCAGCTCGACATTCCGCCAACGCAGGTACTGATCGAGGCCAGCATCATCGAAGTCACGCTGAACGATGATCTGCAGTACGGATTGCAGTGGACCTTCTCCGACATGGCGCGCAACGGGCTCAGTGGCACTGGCCTTCTCAGCAACATAGCCACGGGCAATGTCACCCCTCCGTCGACGGGCCTTTTCGGACAAACGGCGGCGGGATTCTCCTACACGCTGGCCAGCTCTTTGGGCGATGTGCGCGCAATACTCACTGCGCTCGCCAACAAATCGCTGGTCAAGGTCATCTCCAGCCCGTCCATGATGGTGCTGGACAACCACACCGCCAGCATCTTGGTAGGCGACCAGCAGCCGATTAAAGTCGGTGATACGACCACCACCGGCGGCAACGTCTCCACCAACTTCCAGTACAAGGACACCGGCGTCAGCCTGACCGTCACGCCCTCAGTCAACGCCGGCAACATGGTGACCATGCAAGTGGCGCAGACCACCACCGACGTCGGTCAGATCGATGCCGCTACCCTGCAGCGCAGCTTTTTGCAGCGACAGTTTACGAGCAAGGTGGCGGTTCGTTCGGGTGAAACTCTGGTGCTCGGTGGCCTCATCCGCGACAACACCACCGCTGGCAAGACCGGCGTGCCTGGCCTGCAGGATATTCCTCTTTTTGGCAGCCTGTTCGGAACCAATTCCAAGAGTACCAATCGAACCGAGCTGGTCGTCATCATCACCCCGCGCGTGGTCAGAACCGTGCAGGACATGCGTCAAGTCGGCCAGGACCTCAGAGACAGCATGAAAACGCTTTTCCCAATCGACAAACCCTGACTGACTGACATCACATGCAAACCACACAAATCACACAAAGCACCATCAGCCATTCGCTGCGATCGATGTCTCGCTGGCTGATGCTGTCGGCTTGCCTCGTGCTGGCAGCTTGTGCCAGCGTGGACAGCGGCGCCAATGCAGCAGAACAAGTGCGCCAGCGCGCCTTGGAGCGGTGGCAAGCCCTCGTTGCAGGCGAATTCACGCGTGCCTACAGCTACAACACCCCCGGTTTCAGAGCGGTGGTAACTCCGGACGGCTATCGCACGCGTTTCGGCACTGGCGTCGTCTGGCTTGGCTCTGAAGTCGTCGATGTGAACTGCCCTGAGGCCGCCAAATGCATCGCCCGGCTGCGCATTGACATGAAGCCCTTGTTAAGCCGCAAAGTTAACGATAAGATTTCGACACACGTTGAGGAAACGTGGTTGTTCGAAGCGGGGCAGTGGTGGTTTTTTCAGAGCATCTAGGGCAAATGACTATTCTTAAATCGAGTCAGAATGATTCAATCAAATTCTTTTTCAACAGGAGGCGAGCCTATCGAACGAAAATGAACCAAACTTGTGACTCATTCAAACGGTTGCTTGCGGTACATGTTGTTTTTAGTCCACGTAACAAAAAATACTGCCTAAAAGTCCACTTGCCCCTTTGTGATCGTGTGCTAATATTCACCAGCGTTTTCAACCCACTAAGGGTTGCGCTCAACAATCTTTAATTGGAGTTTTTATGAAAAAAAATGTTCTGGCTTTGAGCATCACCGCAGCCTTGGTTGGGTTTGCTGGCGGAGCGCAAGCGACAGCCGGTGCCGCAAGTGATTTGGCGCTCAGCCCGGGTGGTGTTGGCCACATGCTGCTGGTGCCTTACTACAGCGCCCAAGGCGGCAATGTGTCGATGATCGACATCACCAACACCGACACCGCCAACGGCAAGGCGGTCAAGGTACGTTTCCGTGGCGCCTCCAACTCTGATGACGTATTTGACTTCCAGGTGTTTTTGTCGCCAGGCGACGTCTGGACAGCTTCGGTTAGCCAGGGCGCTGACGGTCGCGCCCAGCTGAACACATCGGACAACAGTTGCACCAAGCCAAACAAGGCGACTCTGAACGCTACGCCGTTTGTGACGGGGCGTCTTGATTCGACGTTGAGCGTTACGGCTCTGGCCAACCAGACGCGTGAAGGCTATATCGAAATCTTCAACATGGCTGACATTCCGTCGGCAGCTACCGGTCTGTTCACGGCCATCAAGCATGTGAGCAGCGTGGCTCCCTGCGCGGGTACTGCATGGTCAGCCTTGGATGCTGACTCTGTTGCGTCGCTGATTCCTGGTGATTTGACCAACCCGACCACCGGCCTGATGGCCAACTGGATTATCCTGAACTCCACTGACGCAGGCGCATGGAGTGGTCAGGCAACGGCTGTTTACGCGTATTCCACTTTGGGAGTCCCGTCGACTGGTAATTTGGTTTACTGGCCGCAGACGGGTACCTCTGTTGGGGCTGCAGCCTCTAGCTGGACCGCTGATCCGCTGCTCTCCAGGAACACCATTACGGCCGCGTACTACGATCTGCCGGATATGTCGACACCGTACGTCAGCAGCGCTATCACGCCGTCGCAGCAAGCGGCTAAGCTTTCAGCTAGCATTGCGACGGCAAATGTGATCAACGAGTATCTGACCGTTACCTCGTTTGGCGCATCGACCGATTGGACATTGTCGATGCCGACACGCCGTTATGCTGTTGCACTGACTTACGGCGCCACTGCAGCTGCTGTATACAACAGCGATAACGCATCCTTCTTTGCGCCGACGAACACGACCGTGATTGCGCGTCAAATCTGCGTTCCAAGCCTGAGCTACAGCATTTGGGACCAAGAAGAGAACGTGCTGAACCAGTCGAACGGTGTCGTGGTTTCGCCAAGCAGCCCAATTCCGGGCGTGCCGTTCTGCGGCGAGGCCGGTGTGATGTCGGTTAATAGCTCCGCTGCCGCGGCCTCTGGTACCTTGAAGGCCACGGTGGCCCGCAGTGAACTTAGCCCGGTAATTACAAATGCAATATACACTCAAGGCTGGATCAAGATCCTGACCCCAGGTGCTACTAACGCCGGCATGCCGGTTCTGGGCGCTGCGTTCCTGAAAGCTAGTAGCGCCAACGGTAGATATGGCGTCACATGGGATCACCGCAACACCCGTTACGCCCCACAGTGATTCTGACTGATCCGCACTTGCGTCCTCGTGATGCAAGCGCATGATAAAAAGGCGGAGGAAACTCCGCCTTTTTTATTTTGCTTTTGAATTCAGGTGCTTTTATGCTTCTTCATCAACTTTTCGCCTCTTCCACCGGTCGTTTGTGCTTGTTGGCTCTTTCCCTGCTTTTGGAGTTGCCGACAGCGCGGGCACAAACCAATGCAGCGCCAGCCGCTGCGCCCGAGATTTTGGCGCACACGCCCGAAGGACTGCAGGTTAGCGTGACTGATGTTCTGGCAGAGCTGCAGCGCGCCCCCGAGGCGGCGCGCCAGTCGGTCCTTTCCCGGCCAGAGTCCATTTATCAAATCACCAACAACCTGATGTGGCGCCGCATGCTGGCCCGCGAAGCCGAGCGCCAGGGCGCTGCTGGTCAGGACACTCTGCTGATGGCGAGCTTGCAGCTTGCCCGGGACCGTGTGCTGTCCGAATCGCGCCTGTCTCAACTCGACGCCTTGAACGCACCCAACGAGGCAGCGATCGAGGCGTATGCACGCAATGTCTATCAGGCTAATGCCGCCAAGTATGAAAAGCCGGCACAAACCCGGGCACGCCACATTCTTTTGGCCAAAGGTAGCTCCGATTCGCTAAAGACGGCGCAGGATTTGTTGGCCCAGTTGCGCGCAGGCGCCTCGTTTGAGGAGCTTGCCAAAACCAAGTCAATAGACGCCGGCAGCGCAGCAAAGGGCGGCGATCTTGGTTTCTTTGCGGCCGGCAAAATGGTCAAGCCATTTGAGGACGCGGTCAACGCGCTGGCCAAGCCTGGCGACTTGAGCGAACCGGTGGAGTCGGAGTTTGGCTATCACATCATTCGACTGGAGGAGCGCCGGGACAAGGGCCTACAACCCTATGACGAATTGCGCAAGCAACTCATGGATGAAGCTCGCGTAGCCATTCTCAATGATTTGCGACAGCAAAAGGTACAAAGTCTGAATCAGGACATTGTGTTCGACAAGAATGCCATCGAGGCCATGGCCAGAACGGCAACAAAGTAGCGAGCCTGAGCGTCGATTCATGACAATGGTGGCGTAGAGATGCGATATTGTTGGCAGGACGGGCAAGCCTTGTGGCGGGCCCGCCGGCTATTGTGGGTGATGACGCGGCGCGAGTTGGCCAGCCGCTACGCGGGCTCGACGGTTGGCGTGCTGTGGGCCTACCTGCAGCCCCTGCTGATGGTGGGTGCGTACTTTCTGGTGTTCGATATTGTGTTTGCCATGCGCATGGGCGAAAACGCGCCGACGGCGCGCGTTGGCACCTACCTCGTTGTGGGTTCGCTGCCCTGGCTGGCGTTTGGAGAGTCACTCTCGCGCGGCGCTGCCAGTCTGCTCGACGCGGGTGGACTTTTGCAAAAAAACGCCTTGCCACCGGTGTTGTTTGTGGCGCGCAGTGTGCTGGCCGGCTGGGTCGTGTTTGTGCCCCTGATGCTGCTTCTCACCCTTGGCTATCTGCCCCTGAGCGGCGTTGGCTGGCCCCTGCTTGCTATTCCCTTGTTGCTGGTTCTGCAGGGGGCGCTGGCCCTCTTGTTGGCCTACATGCTTGCCATTTTGGCAGCTGCCGTGCGCGACACCCTGCAAGTGCTCGGGTTTGTATTGTCGGTGGGCATTTATCTGTCGCCCATATTCTTCCCGATCAGCATGTTTCCAGCAGCATGGCGCTGGTTGCTGTTCGCCAACCCCATGACGGCGCTGGTGTTGGCCTACCAGTCTGTTCTGCTTCAGGGTGTTTGGCCCGATGCTGCCCTGTGGGTAATCGCTGTGACATGGATCCTGCTGCTGGCCATTCTGCTCAACGGCCTGATCGGACGCAGTCGCGAAGAATTGGTGGACTGGCTGTGAACGATGCCGTGCTGCAGGTGCAGGGTTTGGGCAAGCGCTACCGCGTGTACAGCTCCCCGCACCAGCGTTTGCTGGCCCTCCTGGGATGGGCGGATCGGTCACAGTCGCACTGGGCCTTGAGGGACCTTAGTTTTGATTTGCAGCGCGGTCAGTGCCTTGGCGTCGTCGGCGACAACGGTGCCGGCAAGAGCACCTTGCTCAAGCTGCTGGCGGGTACCTTGCAGCCGTCGCACGGGCAGATGCACAAGGTGGGTCGTGTGACCGCCATTCTGGAACTGGGCGCCGGTTTTCACCCAGACTTTAGCGGGCGCGACAATTTGATGTTTGGCGGTAGCTTCATCGGCTTTGAGTCGCAGGACATGCTGCGACTGGCCGCCGGGATCATCGCGTTTTCGGAGTTGGGTGACGCCATCGACCGACCCGTCAAGACCTACTCTTCGGGCATGGTGGTACGTCTGGCCTTTGCGCTGGTTACTGCCGTGCAGCCTGACCTGCTGATCATCGATGAGGCGCTGTCAGTGGGAGATCAGCACTTTCAGAAGAAGTGCGCGCAACGCATCGAGTCATTTCGGAAAAACGGCTGCACGATTCTGTTTTGTTCGCACAGTCTTTACCATGTGCGCCAGCTTTGCGATCAGGTGCTGTGGCTGGATCAGGGACAGGCACGAGGCTTTGGTGATGTCGATACCGTGCTGGCGGCCTACGCGACCCATGTCAGGCGGCAGGATGCATCGGCGCCGGCCATAGAGGTGACGACCGGCCCAGAGGCCATGTTTGGACGCTCCATGGACTTGGTGCTACCGGAGTGGACGGCAGCGGGTCGGCGTGCGGGTTTGCAGGATGTGCGGGTCAGCAACTTGCGCAGGACGGGCGAGGATTCAGACTGGGACCTGACAGGGTCAGATTTGATCATTCAGGTGTGGGCAGTTTCCCGCAGCGATGAAACACCCAGTGTGGGCGTCATGCTGGAGCAGTATCAGGGGACAGGCATCACATCGGTAGCCACGCATGCAGAAGGGGTGCAGCCTAAGGCCATCGGAACCATGGGGGATTGGACTGCATGGCAGATTACCCTGACGTTTCCTGGTTTGCCACTTCATTCCGGGCAGTATTCCCTGAGTTTCTACCTGTTTGATGCGCAGGGGTTGGTGGAATACGACCTTTGGAAAGACTACGTCATTTTTCATTGGCATAGTCCCAGTTTGACTCCCGGCTTGGTCCGTCTGCCACACCAATGGTCTTGACCCGTTTCTTCAGCCGCTTGCGCATCGAGTCGCGTGACGCTATGGAATTGGTTGTGTTGCCGGGGCTGGCGGCAATCCTGCCCTGGTCTTTGTGTTTTAGTGTTTTTCGGGGATTAGCCCACCTGCGCTGGTTGTACGGCGAGGCCTGTGATGAGGCTCTCGCCCAGGCGCGTAGTCGGGGTTGGGCCGGTGCCGATGAGCCGCGCTGGCTGTGGACACGGCGCCTGGTGACGCTGGTGGATCATGCCGATCACTACATTGGCTTGTGGCGCGGAGATGCCTGGATGCGAAGGCATATGCGGGTGGACGGCGAATGGCCGACCGCCGGACAAGGCGTCTTGCTCATAACCTTTCATTGGGGTGCCGGCTATTGGGGGTTGCGCCACGCAGCGGCAAATGGATTGCAACCGCACGCTTTGGTTGCAACGCTCGGATCAGCGGCCTTTCAAGGCAGAAGCGTGATGTCATGGTATGCCCGAGCCCGCAACGCCAACGTTGCCCGCACTCTGGGCTCGCCCAATATTGACGTCGCGCTGCATTTGAAAAAAGTCATCAAGGCCCTGCGTGACAAACATTCCTTGCTAGGCGTGATGGATGTACCGGCAGACGAAGTCAAGGCCGCCATGCCGATTGAATTGCTGGGCATGCAGGCCAGTGTGCCGCGGGGGTTGATGCGACTGGCGGTTGATCATGAGGTCCCGATTGTCCTGTACATCACGGGCCTGGAAACACGTCGGGGGTCTCGCTTTCTACGCATTAAGCGGTTGGGCGTTTACACCTCGGTGGAAAGCCTGTCAAAGACTGTCTTTGGCGAGCTCGAGCGCTTGATTGAGGAAGACCCGCCAGCCTGGCATTTTTGGGCCATCGCGGGACGCTTCTTCAGGTCGTCGTGACCGGTTTGCGGGCCGTGACAAGAAAACCCTGAACCGGTTCGCCGTCGACCAGGCACATGGTGCGAGCTTCGTTGTGTATTTCACCAAAACCTGTCTTTTCGAGCAACTCCTGCACGTAGTCGGTTTGATGCGTGTATCGATAGTTTTGCAGCGTGTAGCCCGCCTTGTCGTCGGCGCATGTCAGGTACGAAAATACGAGGCGACCTCCCGCTGCGAGGATGCGGTGCGCGTTGGGTATCACGGTTGTCAGATCTCCCAGGTAAGTCAATACATTGAGCGCGGTAATAACGTCGTAGTGATCCGACGGTGTGGCCTGTAGCGCGTCAAGTATGTTGACGCGGTGAATTCGGTCATAGACTTTTTGCGCTATCGCTTTGTCTGCCATCTCCTGTGAAAGATCCACACCAATCAGGGCGCCACTCAACGAGCCCAGGCTGGCGCCCAGGGTCCCTGTGCCGCACCCAAGATCAAGCACATCAACATTTCGGTCGGGATACCACTGAAGAATTGAGTCGGCAACGTCCGCTGACAAAATCGATTGCAAGGGGTCCGCAAGATGATGATCCATCCGGACGCCATAACCGTCAAACAGGTTTGTGATCACGGCGGCGGGCAGGGTCTTGGGCGTGATGGAAAGCGCCAAATCCATTAGAAACCTGTACTCTTCGTTGAAAGGATCGAGTGCGAGCAGAGCCTGCCCGTCCTGAATGGCTTGTTCATATTGCTGCGTGTTCAGACGGGCGCGCAAGCGGTCGCTCAGCAGCCCTGGATGATTCGGAAGTTGTGCCAGAAGGCTCGAGAGAATGCCAACGGCGCTCTCGGCGTCATTGCAGTGGATGAGACTGCGTGCAATCTGGTGTCGAATGCCAAAGTCTTCAGGATTGATGTGCTCTGCCTTGCGCCACCACTGCAGTGCCTGGGGGTGTCGATTCAGGCGCTGCGCAACGGTTGCGGCCTGGCACAAGAGCTCAGTGTCCCTGGCAGAGGAGGTAGCCTGGGAGGCCGCCTGCGCGAGTGCATCTTCCACCAGCGACATGGCTTCATCTGCTTCATCACGCCCGGCCAGCACACGCGCCAGGCGCATGCTCGCATTGGGCCATTCCGGCGCAAGTTGATGCGCTTTTTGCGCGGCCTGCAGCATTCCCTCAAAATTGCCGGCTGCCTCGGCCAGGCGCGAGCCCAGAACGAACAGGCGGGGATCATGCAAGGCGGTCTTGCCCAACTGGTTCAACTGCAGGGCCGCTTCTTGTAGCTGCTTGTCATTGATTTGTTGCTCGATATTCTGGAGTTGGGCAATGAACTCAGCCGAGTTCGAAAAAGTTTGGTTCATGCTAGTGTAAGTGCCGAAGGGCAAAGCACTAAGTCTAAGTGAACTTGTAGCGGGGGAATCCGTCTGGTGTATTTTTCGTTAGACAATATGGGATCAACATCAAGGCTTGCGACGATCACACGGCAATGAACGCAAATACGAATACCTTGATCGCGACCGCGCAAGCGCGGTTCGATGAGGGTCTGACCTACCACCGTCAGGGCCACTTGGCACAAGCGCAGAACATGTACCGGCAGGTGCTGTCGTTGCAGCCCGAACACTTTGAAGCGCTTCACTTGCTGGGGGTGATTGCCGCCCAGATGGGCGATCATGCTAGGGCGCTGGAATTGATTGCACGGGCGATTGAAATCAATCCAGAGAGTGCCATGGCCCATTACAACCTAGGTAACGCATTCAATGAAATGGGACAGTACCAAGCTGCTGTTGAAAGCTACGACAGGGCCGTCCTTATTAAGCCCGATTATGTGAATGCTCATGTCAAGCGCAGCGGGGCGTTAAACCGATTGAACATCGAGCAAACTGCCGTAGGCCATGTTAGAGATGGTTTTGGCGTCAAGCCGTCTGACGCTGCTGAGGAGCATTACCGTCGCGGCAATGATCTGCTGGAATCAAAACAATATCAGGCCGCTGTCGATAGTTATGACAAGTCGATTGCCCTTTGGCCGAATGCTGTTGCCGCCCTGATAAACCGCGGCTTGGCATTGAACAATTTGAAGCTGTACGAGGCCGCCGTTGCAAGTTATGACAAAGCCATCGCCGTCTGGCCAGAATCGGTGGAGGCGTACTTCAACCGGGGTCTGACGATGGCAGAGTTAAAACTGTTTCAAGCGGCTATCGGTAGCTTTGACAATGCGCTTGCCTTCAAGCCAGATTTCTTTGACGCCCACTTCCAGCGCGGCGTTGCTCTATCAGGACTCAAGGACTATGCGGCGGCAGTTGCCAGCTATGACAAAGCGATTGCGATCGATGCTGATCATGCAGGCACCTGGGCGTTCCGTGGCGTTGCCCTGCGAGGGCAATTGGGTCACTATGCCGAGGCAATTGCCAGCTTTGACCAAGCTCTTGCTCTCAAGCCCGACTATGATTTTTTGTACGGGTTGCGCCTGCACACACAAACGCAAATCTGCGAGTGGACCGATGCACAAGAAAAGTTCGCAGAATTTGCATCAAAAATTGAACAGGGGGAACGGGTCGCCCCTCCGTTTTCAGTATTTGCGCTGATCACATCCCCGACCATTCAACGAAAGGCTGCGCAATTGTGGGTTAACCACAAGCTTCCCGCCAACTTTGAGCTCGGAAACATCCAACCACGCATCTGCGGGGCGAAGATCCGCTTGGGCTATTTCTCCATGGACTTTAGAAATCATGCGGTTTCAATCCTCACAGCAGAACTCTTTGAAACCCATAATAGGGACAGATTTGAGGTCTGTGCCTTCTCCTATGGACCAGACACCAAAGGGGAAATGCGAGTCCGACTTGAGAGCGCCTTTGACAAGTTTATTGACGTCAGGGATAAGTCGGATAAGGAGATTGCGGAGTTGGCCAGGCGGATGGAAATTGACATTGCCATTGATTTGGCTGGGTTCACTTCGGATTCACACGCAGGCATTTTTGCCTATAGGGCGGCCCCCATCCAGATCAACTATCTGGGTTATCCTGGCACCATGGGCGCGCCCTATATCGACTATCTGATTGCCGACAAAACCCTGGTGCCCAGGCAGAGCCAACAATACTACGCCGAGA
>CAIVLG010000016.1 GCA_903906695.1 uncultured beta proteobacterium
ACCCGCCGCCATCAGTGCCAGATAGACGTGGCGCGCCATCTCCACCGGCACGTAGAGCTCGAAACCGGGCCCGCCAACGTAGCTCATGCGCGCCGCGCGCACACGGGCAAAGCCGATTTCAATCAGTTTGGTGCAGGAGAACTTCAAGCCCTCTCCCGAGAGGTCGTCCGGGCTGACGCGCGCCAGCAGTTCGCGCGCCTTCGGCCCCATCACCGACAGCACGCAGTACAGTGCCGTCACATCGGCCAGCACCGCATGCTCTTCTGCGCCAATGTGGCGGCTGATCCAGTCGAAGTCGCGCACCGTCTGCGCCGAGCCGGTAATGATCAGGAAGTTGTCTCCCATGCTGGTCGGCTGCTGGCGGATGATGGTCAGATCACTCTCAAAGCCGCCGCGCTCGTTGAGCATGGCGGTGTAGACCATCTTGTTGACCGGCACATCGATCTCGTTGGCACAGAGGCGCTGCAGAACAGCCAGCGCATCGCGACCCTGCAGCAACAACTTGGAAAACGAAGTCTGGTCGTACAGGGCAACGGCTTCACGGGTGGCGCGCTGCTCCGCTATCACCCAGGGCAGCCAGCCGGGTTTGTCCAGTGTGTGCTCAGGTCTTGGCTGACCGTCGGTGCGAAAGTAGTTCACTCGCTCCCAGCCATTCTTGGCGCCAAACTCCGCGCCTTTGCCTGCAAGCACATCGTACAAGGGCGAAGTGCGTAGCGGCCGCGCAGTCTCCAGTTCCTGCCGTGGCCAACGCATGGCGTAGTGCAACCCCAGCGTCTCGCCGGTGCGCTCGGACAGTGCCTTGCGATTCGCCGTGAAGGCGCCAAAGCGGCGGATGTCCACATCCCACAAGTCGGTACTCGGTTCGCCGCCGATGATCCACTCGGCCATCAGGCGCCCGGCGCCACCGCTGTTGGCAATGCCCGCTGAATTGAAGCCGGCACAGACAAAATAGTTGCGCAGTTCCGGCGCTTCGCCAAGGATGAAATTGCCGTCGGGCGTGAAGCTCTCGGGGCCGTTGAGCAGCATCTTGATCTCGGCCGTCTCCAGGCACGGTGTGCGGTGCATGGCATTGGTCATCAGGGGCTCAAACTGCTCCCAGTCCTCGTCGAGCAATTCGAACTGGAAGGTGCTCGGTATCGGGTCCATCTTCCAAGGTTTGGCTTTCGGCTCGAAACCGCCCATCACCAGCCCACCGACTTCTTCCTTGTAGTAAATAAAGCCGTCCGGGTCGCGCATCACCGGCAGATTCGGCAGCACGCCATCGATCTTGCCGGTAACGATATAGAAATGCTCGGCCGAGAACAGCGGCACGTTGACACCCGCCAGATAACCAAACTGGCGCGCCCACTGGCCGGCACAATTGACCAGCACTTCGCAGCGCACTTCGCCCTCGGTGGTCCGGATTCCCACCGCCTTGCCGTGTTCAATGATGACACCGGTGACCTCGATGCCCTCAACGACTTTCACGCCTCGATTGCGCGCGCCCTTGGCCAGCGACATGGTGAGATCGGCCGGATTGACCTTGCCATCACCCGGCAACCAGATCGCGCCCTGCAAATCGTCGGTGCGCATGACCGGATACATGGCACCAGCCTCCGTCGGTGTGATCAGGTGGCATTCCACACCGAAGCTGGTGGCCATGGCGGTCTGCTTTTTCAGTACCTGCATGCGCTCGGGCGTGCGCGCCACGTTGACGCTGCCACATTGCTTCCAGCCAGTGGCCAGAGCGGTTTCGGCTTCGAGCGAGGCGTAGAGCTCGATGCCGTACTTGCTCATGGTCGTCATATTGCGGTTCGGCCGCATCTGCCCGACCAGTCCAGCGGCGTGCCAGGTGGTGCCGCTGGTGAGCTTGCCCTGCTCCAGCAGCAGCACGTCCGTGCGCCCCATCTTCGCCAGATGGTAGGCAGTGGAACAGCCGACGATGCCACCACCGACGATGACGATTTGAGCGTGACTTGGA
>CAIVLG010000017.1 GCA_903906695.1 uncultured beta proteobacterium
AAGCAAAAATCTTAGCCACGACACCGGCACCAACGGTCTTGCCGCCCTCACGGATGGCAAAGCGCAGGCCTTCTTCCATCGCGATCGGGTTGATCAGCTTCACAGTGATCGAGACGTTGTCGCCTGGCATCACCATTTCTTTGCCTTCTGGCAACTCAATCGCCCCGGTCACGTCCGTGGTGCGGAAGTAGAACTGTGGGCGGTAGTTGTTGAAAAACGGTGTATGGCGGCCGCCTTCGTCTTTGGAGAGAACGTAGATTTCACCGACAAAGTGGGTGTGCGGCTTGATCGAGCCGGGCTTGCACAGCACTTGGCCGCGTTGTACGTCTTCACGTTTGGTGCCTCGCAGCAGGATGCCGACGTTGTCACCTGCTTGACCTTGATCAAGCAGTTTCCTGAACATTTCGACCCCGGTGCAGGTGGTCTTCTGGGTGTCAGCGATGCCGACGATCTCAATTTCTTCGCCAACCTTGATGACGCCGCGCTCGACCCGTCCGGTTACCACGGTGCCGCGTCCGGAGATCGAGAAGACGTCTTCCACAGGCATCAGGAAGGTGCCGTCCACTGCGCGCTCGGGTAGCGGGATGTAGGCGTCCAGCGCTTCGGCCAGTTTGATGATCGAGCCTTCGCCCATCTCGCTTTTGTCGCCTTCCATGGCGAGTTTGGCCGAGCCGTGGATGATCGGGGTCTTGTCGCCGGGGAAGTCGTATTTGTCCAGCAGTTCGCGTACTTCCATCTCCACCAGTTCGAGCAGTTCGGCGTCGTCGACCATGTCGCACTTGTTCAGGTAGACGATGATGTAGGGTACGCCCACCTGGCGTGCCAGCAGGATGTGCTCTCTGGTCTGGGGCATCGGGCCGTCAGCGGCCGAGACGACCAGGATGGCGCCGTCCATCTGGGCGGCTCCGGTGATCATGTTCTTGATGTAGTCGGCGTGGCCAGGGCAGTCGACGTGGGCGTAGTGGCGCTTGGCCGTCTCGTATTCGACGTGCGCGGTGTTGATGGTGATGCCGCGCGCTTTTTCTTCGGGCGCGGCGTCAATCTGGTCGTACGCCTTGGCCGTGCCACCGTACTTGGCCGCCATCACGCTGGTGATGGCCGCCGTCAGCGTGGTCTTGCCGTGGTCTACGTGCCCAATCGTGCCTACGTTTACGTGCGGCTTGGTTCTCGTGAATTTCTCTTTTCCCATTTTCAGACTCCGAAAAGTAAAGGACTTTCAACTCAAAAACAATGGTGCCCATTCCGGGAATCGGACCCGGGACCTCTCCCTTACCAAGGGAGTGCTCTGCCACTGAGCCAAATGGGCTTCTCCGGCCCGCTGCTTTCCAGCGAACTTCTACCAAAACCGACAACGACAACTGAGCACTGGAGCGGGAGACGGGAATCGAACCCGCGTCATTAGCTTGGAAGGCTAGGGTTCTGCCATTGAACTACTCCCGCATCAAAGTTGAACCAGTCAACCCCAACATGCCCTATGGCCCGCTCTCGTGTCAATTCTCTATTCCATACACTGGTGGAGAGGGATGGATTCGAACCATCGTACTCGTAAGAGGGCAGATTTACAGTCTGCTGCCATTAACCACTCGGCCACCTCTCCCTAGTGAGCCGCATATTATGCCACGAAGTCTTTTCACTGTCCCAAGGCCACCCGCAAGGTTTACGACTGCTGTGCCAACTTCCTCGCGTGGCGCTCAGGCACCCGGTGACGGGCCACCGCCTGGCCTGTGTTGCTCGCGCCAGGCCCGTGCCCGGGAGAAATGTCCGCAGCCAATGAATGGCAGCGGGGGGCGCAAAGCCGCCATGGGCGAAGGGTGATTGGCCATCAGAACCAGATGGCGCGACGCATCAATAAGGGCACGTTTGCCCTGCGCATGCGCGCCCCAGAGCATGAAAACGGCTGGCGCAGCCTCCTTGGAGACCTGGCGAATGACGGCGTCGGTGAGTTGTTCCCAGCCGCGACCCGAATGGCTGGCGGGCTGACCCTCCTCCACCGTCAAGCAGGTGTTGAGCAGCAGTACACCCTGACGCGCCCAGCGCACCAGACTGCCACCCGGTTCGGGAAAAAGTGGAAACGGCGTGCCCAAGTCGCGCCGCAGTTCGGTGAAGATGTTGCGTAGCGAGGGCGGAAGGGGAACGCCCGGCGCGACGGAAAATGCCAGCCCTTCGGCCTGCCCTCTGCCATGGTAGGGGTCTTGCCCCAAGATCACCACCCGAACCGATTCGGGCGCCGTCAACTGCAGTGCGCGCAAGGGCTGTGGCGGAAACACACGCGCCCCGGCCTGCAATCGCTGCCCGAGGAAGTCAAGCAAATCGCGCCCCACCTCGGACTGAAAGAATTCGGTCACTAGTGGCTGCCAGCCCGGCGCCACTGGCCAGGCGGCTAGATCACTCTCCAGCAGTTGGTCAACCGCCCGGTCTGATGCCGGGCTCGAATCCTTTGTGACTAAACCCGGGCCTGTCGGCTGAAGCGTCCCAGACATGGCTTCATCCAAACAAGGCAGCCAAGGCTTCACCCGGGTCCGGGGCACGCATGAAGGCTTCGCCGACCAGGAATGCGTTGACGCCGGCAGCGCCCAAACGCAGCACATCTTCACGGCCGTGAATGCCACTCTCTGAAATCAGCATACACTCTGGAGGCAGGTCGCGCATCAGGGACAAGGTGGTGTCCAGTGACACCTCGAAGGTCTTGAGATTGCGGTTGTTGATGCCAATCAGAGGAGTCTGCAATTTCAGCGCGCGCAGCAACTCGGTCGCGTCGTGCACTTCCACCAGTACCGCCATGTCCAGACTGTGGGCGATCACCTCAAAATCTCGCAATTGCGCGTCATCCAGGATGGCTGCAATCAACAGAATAGCGTCGGCGCCGATGGATCGAGACTCGTAAACCTGGTAGGCGTCAAGCATGAAGTCCTTGCGGATGACAGGCAGCTGACACGAGGCACGTGCTTGCTTGAGGTAATCCACGGAACCCTGAAAGAACTGCCGGTCAGTAAGCACTGACAAGCAAGCTGCGCCATGTTCTGCATAACTTTGTGCTATATCGGCAACAATGAAGTCATCGCGCAACAGCCCTTTGGACGGACTGGCCTTCTTGATTTCGGCAATTACCGCAGGTCGCCCTTGTGCAATTTTGGCGCGCATGGCGCCAACGAAATCCCGCGTCAGAACACGCGACTCGGCGTCAGCGCGCATGGCGGCCAGGGGCTTTCGCTTGAGCGCCGCGGCGACTTCCTCGCGTTTGACGGCAACAATCCGGTTCAGGATATCGGTCATCGGGCACCACTCGCTTGATCGGTAAAGTCGACCAGCTGCGTGAGTTTTCTTCTCGCCGCGCCTGATTCAATTGCCGTTCGCGCCAGTTGCAGACCGTCTGCCATGGAAGTCGCCACATTGGCCGCATACAGAGCCACGCCGGCATTCAGAATCACGATGTCCTTGGCGGCACCGGGCGCATTGTCCAGCACGCCCAACAGCATGGCCATCGACTGTTCCGGCGTTTCCACCTTGAGCGCGCGGTTACTGGCCATCGGCATGCCGAAATCCTCGGGGTGAATCTCATATTCGGTAATTTCGCCGTTCTTGAGTTCACCCACCAGCGTCGATGCGCCCAGGCTGACCTCGTCCATGCCGTCCTTTCCGTAGACCACCACCGCATGCTCGGCGCCCAGGCGCTGCAGTGCGCGCACCTGGATACCCACCAAGTCCGGATGAAACACCCCCATCAGGATGTTGGGCGCGTCGGCCGGATTGGTCAACGGCCCAAGCAGATTGAAGATGGTCTTGATTCCCAGTTCCTTACGCACTGGTGCCACATTCTTCATCGCTGGATGGTGATTGGGAGCAAACATGAAACCAACACCAACTTGCGCAATGCACTGGGCAATGGCCTCCGGCGGCAAATGGATATTCACCCCCAGCGACTCCATCACATCCGCGCTGCCGCTCTTGCTGCTGACACCTCGTCCCCCGTGCTTGCTGACCTTGGCCCCCGCCGCCGACGCGACAAATGTGGCACAGGTTGAGATATTGAAAGTGCTCGAACCATCACCTCCGGTGCCCACGATATCCACCAAATGCATTCTGTCGCTCACATGAACCTTGGTGGAGAACTCGCGCATCACCTGGGCCGCGGCGGTGATTTCGCCGATGGTTTCCTTTTTCACGCGCAGGCCGGTGATCAAGGCGGCCATCATGACCGGCGACAGCTCGCCGCTCATGATCTTGCGCACGATGTGCAGCATCTCGTCGTGAAATATTTCCCGGTGCTCGATGGTACGCAGCAGGGCATCTTGCGGGTTGATCTTGTTGGTGCTCGGCATATTCATCTCTACTAAGTATTTCGTTACAGATCGTCTGTTGTATCAGGTAGCAAAAAAGTCGCGCATGACAGAGCAGGTGTGGTCGATACCTGCCTCGTCGACATCCAGATGCGTCACAAAACGCAGTCGGTACAAACCGCTGGTCAGTACGCCCTGGCGCGCCAGATAGGGAATCAGCTCGGACGCTCTCGCCCTGGCTTCACCCACCAGTTCGACAAAAAGGATGTTGGTCTGAGGCAGCTCGACCACCAGCCCCGCGATACCGCCGAGGCCAAGCGCCAGACGCCGGGCCAAGGCATGGTCAAGTGAGAGTCGTGCCACATGCTGATCCAGCGCGTAGGAAGCGGCGGCCGCCAGCAAACCGGACTGGCGCATACCACCGCCGGCCATTTTTCGGATCCGGCGAGCACCTGCCAGGAACTCGCGACTGCCGCACAGCGCCGATCCCACCGGCGCGCCCAGACCTTTGCTAAAGCAGACTGAAACGCTGTCAAAGCACTGAGCAATACGGCGCGCCTCAAGAAAGATGCTGCCCCCACGCTCGCCACTTTGTGTGCTTCGCTGCCTCCCGTGGGGGCCGTGGTCGCCTTGGGGCGGCCCGGCGGCGCCCG
>CAIVLG010000018.1 GCA_903906695.1 uncultured beta proteobacterium
ATCAAAATGCGGTCATAGCACGACAACACCCCGTGCATGTTCACCGCGTACCGATTGACCAGTTGTGTTTCCATGATCTTGCCTCGTCAGTCACGATGGGGCATGGTATTACTTGTTTGGTTCCGGCTCGTCCGGCTTAGGTTATTCAACTTTGTGGATAAGACTTTAGTAATCTACAATCCGAGACCCAGCAATTCAAAACTATCCACAGAAGTTGGTAAGAGTCATGACAGAGGGACAACACGCCAGTGATTCTGGCTTCAGCGGCCACGGTTCTGGCGAAAATCTTTGGCAAAGCTGCATCGACCATTTAGCGCAGGAACTTCCCGAGCAGCAGTTCAACACCTGGATCAAGCCGTTGTCGGCCGAGGTCGCTGATGACCTGAGCCGGGTCACCATCTTCGTGCCGAACCGATTCAAGATGGATTGGATCAGGGCGCAGTACAGCAGCAAAATCTCCCACTTACTGAAGAAGCTTTCCGGTCAGCCGGTTTTTATGGAGTTAGCACTTGCTCCGCGTGAAGCCCCGATCAAGACTAATCTACCGCAACGCGCTGTGGAACCGATCGCGATGGAGGAGTCGAATGAGATCGGCGAGGACAGAACCCCCAGCAGTCTGAAGAATCGTCTCAACACCGCTCTAACCTTCGACACATTGATTGAAGGCGCCGCCAACCGGATGGCGCGCGCCGCAGCAATGCATGTTGCCGGTATGCCGGGGCATCTATACAACCCTCTTTTTATTTACGGTGGCGTGGGTCTGGGCAAGACCCACTTGATGCACGCCGTCGGCAATCGCTTACTGGACGACAGGCCAAACGCCAAAGTTCTCTACATCCATGCTGAGCAATTCGTCTCCGATGTGGTCAAAGCTTATCAGCGCAAGACTTTTGATGAATTCAAGGAACGCTACCACTCGCTTGATTTGTTGTTGATTGACGACGTTCAATTTTTTGCCAACAAGGAACGCACCCAGGAAGAATTTTTCAATGCCTTTGAGGCACTGCTGGCCAAGAAGTCTCACATCGTGATGACCAGCGACACCTACCCCAAAGGGCTGACAGATATTCACGAACGACTGGTATCACGCTTCGATTCGGGACTGACGGTGGCGATTGAGCCGCCTGAACTGGAGATGCGGGTAGCGATCCTCATCAATAAGGCACGGGTTGAAGGCATCGAAATGCCGGAAGAAGTTGCGTTTTTCGTGGCTAAGAACGTGCGCTCCAATGTCCGCGAATTAGAAGGGGCATTGCGCAAGATTCTGGCCTACTCCCGATTCAACCAGAAAGAAATTTCAATTCTGCTTGCTCGGGAAGCGTTGCGCGATCTGCTGTCAATTCAAAATCGCCAGATTTCGGTAGAAAACATCCAAAAAACAGTTGCCGACTATTACAAGATCAAGATCGCAGACATGTACTCCAAGAAGCGACCCGCCAGCATTGCACGACCACGTCAGATTGCCATGTATCTGGCCAAGGAGCTGACGCAGAAGAGTCTTCCGGAAATTGGCGAGCTATTTGGCGGGCGCGACCACACGACCGTACTACACGCTGTGCGCAAAATTGGTGGCGAGCGCCAGCAAAAAACTGAGTTGAACCAGCAACTTCATGTACTGGAACAGACCCTCAAGGGCTGATAGGACGCATAAAAAGGAGAGAATGGCGGTTTAGGCAAAAACACTATTTCTGTCCATTGTTGATGAACTACAGGTATCCGAAAAGAGGTTGACATGATCGTTTTGAAGGCCACACAAGACAAAGTTCTAGGCGTGCTGCAATCCGTCGCCGGTATCGTCGAGCGCCGACACACCTTACCGATTCTGGCCAACGTGCTGATTCGCAAAACCGGTAGCTCGCTACAGCTCACAACCAGTGATCTCGAGATTCAAATCCGGACCAGCGCCGAGCTCGATGGCGACCCGGGTGACTTCACCACCACTGTGGGTGCACGCAAGCTGATCGATATTCTTCGGACCATGCCAGCCGATCAAGCCGTCTCCCTGGAGTCGAGCGCCGCCAAGCTCATTCTGCGTGGTGGCAAGAGCAAGTTCACACTGCAAACCATGACGGCCGAAGATTTTCCTTTGGTGCAGGAGTCTGCCAGCTTTGGTCCGGTCTTCAGCGTGCCGCAAAAGACGTTGAAAGACTTGCTGAGTCAGGTGTCTTTCGCCATGGCCGTGCATGACATACGCTACTACCTCAACGGCATCCTGTTCGTCGCCGAGGGCAAGCAACTAAGCCTGGTGGCCACCGATGGTCACCGCCTGGCCTTTGCCTCTGCCACACTGGATGTGGATGTACCGAAGCAGGAGGTCATTTTGCCGCGCAAGACCGTGATCGAGTTGCAGCGCTTGCTTTCCAATGCGGAAGGCGCGATTGAAATGCAATTTGCTAACAACCAGGCCAAGTTCAGCTTTGAAGGCATGGAATTCGTCTCCAAATTGGTCGAAGGAAAATTCCCGGACTACAACCGTGTCATCCCCAAGAACCACAAGAACTGCATCACGCTCGGTCGTATGGCACTGCTCGCCACCCTGCAACGCACCGCCATTTTGACCAGTGAAAAATTCAAGGGGGTGCGACTGAATATCGATCCCGGCACTTTGCGCGTCGCCTCCAACAATGCCGAGCAGGAAGAGGCTGTCGACGAACTCGATATCGACTATGACGGCGACAGTATCGAGATCGGTTTCAACGTGACTTACCTCATTGATGCGCTGGCCAACATGACCCAAGAAATGGTCAAACTGGAGCTGTCCGACGGTAACAGTTCGGCCCTTTTCACCATCCCCGACAACACCACCTTCAAATATGTTGTCATGCCAATGCGAATCTAAATAGACTATGTCCGAAGAAAACAAGCCAGTTCAGAGCCCCGAGATTACGCAAGGCACAGTTCATACCGGCGAGGGAAGCAGCGACAGTTCCAACTTTCAGCCAACCATTGACGCAAACCAAGCCGGGGCATCCGAGGCCTATGGGGAGGACTCGATCCAAATTCTGGAAGGGCTTGAGGCGGTGCGCAAACGCCCCGGCATGTACATCGGCGACACCTCCGACGGCACTGGACTGCATCACTTGGTGTTTGAAGTGGTTGACAACTCTATCGACGAGTCTCTGGCGGGTCACTGCGACGATATTCTGGTCACGATTCACCCGGACAACTCGGTCAGCGTGGTGGACAACGGCCGCGGCATCCCGACCGGCGTCAAGATGGACGACAAACATGAGCCCAAGCGCTCTGCGGCTGAAATTTCGCTGACTGAATTGCACGCCGGCGGCAAGTTCAACCAGAATAGCTACAAGGTCTCTGGCGGTCTGCACGGTGTCGGCGTCAGCTGTGTCAATGCCCTTTCCAAAATGCTGCGCCTGACGATCCGCCGCGATGGCAAGGTGCATGTGATGGAATTCAGCAAGGGTGTGGTACAGAACCGCATTACCGAGTCCGTCAACGGCGTCGAGGTGTCGCCCATGAAAGTGATTGGCAACACCGAAAGACGCGGAACGGAAGTTCATTTCTTGCCCGACCTGGACATCTTTCAGATCAACACTGATTTCCACTACGACATCTTGAGCAAGCGTCTGCGCGAGCTCAGTTTCTTGAACAACGGCGTCAGAATCCGACTCAAGGACGAACGGACCGGCAAAGAAGATGACTTCTCTGGCGCGGGTGGCGTCAAGGGTTTTGTGAACTTCATCAACAAGGGTAAGAGCGTCCTCAACCCCAACATATTTCACGCCATGGGCGACCGCCAGAGTGACCAGAACACCAATATCGGTGTCGAAGTCGCGATGCAATGGAACAGTGGCTACAACGAGCAGGTACTGTGCTTCACCAACAACATTCCGCAACGTGACGGCGGCACGCATCTGACCGGCCTGCGCGCCGGCATGACACGTGTCATCAACAAATACATCGATGACAATGAACTGGCCAAGAAAGCCAAGGTCGAGATCACCGGTGACGACATGCGCGAAGGCCTGTGCTGTGTGCTCAGCGTCAAGGTACCTGAACCCAAGTTCAGCAGCCAGACCAAGGACAAACTGGTCAGCAGCGAGGTGCGGGGCCCGGTTGAAGACATCGTGAGCCGCCTGCTTTACGACTATCTGCAGGAGCGTCCCGCCGACGCCAAGATCATCGTCGGCAAGATCATCGAAGCCGCCCGCGCCCGGGAAGCGGCCCGCAAGGCCCGTGACATGACGCGCCGCAAAGGCGTGCTCGACGGCATGGGCCTGCCCGGGAAGCTGGCCGATTGTCAGGAAAAAGACCCTGCACTGTGCGAGATCTATATCGTCGAGGGCGACTCTGCTGGTGGCTCCGCCAAGCAGGGTCGTGACCGCAAGTTCCAGGCCATCTTGCCCTTGCGCGGCAAGATACTGAACGTGGAGAAAGCGCGCTACGAAAAGCTGCTAACCAGCAACGAAATTCTGACCCTGATTACCGCCTTGGGCACGGGTATCGGAAAGGCCGGAGGTAGCACTGGCAACGACGATTTCAATGTCGCAAAGCTGCGCTACCACCGTATCATTATCATGACAGATGCCGACGTCGACGGCGCCCACATTCGAACCCTGCTGCTGACCTTCTTCTACCGCCAGATGCCGGAACTGGTCGAGCGTGGTCACATCTACATTGCCCAGCCACCGCTTTACAAGGTGAAGGCCGGCAAGGAAGAGTTGTACCTGAAGGATGCCGTGGCGCTGGACAGCTTTCTGCTGCGTATCGCACTGGTCAATGCCTCCGTTCACACCGGCGGCAAGAATGACAGCACGCTAAGCGGTGACACGTTGGCGGAATTGGCACGCAAGCACCAGGTGGCGCAGGCCGTGATCGCGCGTCTGGGTAACTTCATGGACGCCGAAGCTCTGCGCTCAGTGGCTGACGGCGTTGCTCTGAATCTGGACACGGTAGCGGATGCCGAAGCGTCAGCTGTTGCACTTCAAGCGAAGCTGCCCGATGCCGAAGTGGCCGGTGAGTTTGACGTGCGTACCGACAAGCCTATCCTGCGCATCAGCCGCCGCCACCATGGCAATGTCAAGAGCAGCGTGCTGACACAGGATTTTGTCCATGGCGCCGACTATGCGGCGCTGGCTGACGCCGCCAACACCTTCAGGGGGCTGCTCAGCGAAGGCGCCAGAGTGATGCGCGGCGAGGGCGAACGACAGAAGGAGGAAAAGGTCGGCGACTTCCGCGAAGCGATGAAGTGGCTGATCGGACAAGCTGAACACGCGACATCGCGCCAGCGTTACAAAGGCTTGGGCGAGATGAACCCGGCACAGCTTTGGGAGACCACGATGGATCCGACCGTGCGCCGGCTGCTCAGAGTACAGATCGACGACACGATTGAAGCCGACCGTGTTTTCACCATGCTGATGGGTGACGAGGTCGAGCCGCGCCGCGAGTTCATCGAAACCAACGCCCTGCGAGCGGGGAATATTGACGTTTAAATGCGCTGGCTCAGGCTAGATCGCCTGATGCGGGCGCTGGCTTGCAGCCATCCAACTCACCGCCATCGCTGTCAGCAGAGCGGCCAAGCCGAACCAGTGTAGCGAGCCCATGCCTGAGTGGACAATCAACCAACCGCCGCTGCCCGCGCCCAGTGCCTGACCGGCATACATTGCTGAGGTATTGAGTGCGATCGACCCTGAAGCCAGCGTCGGTGCAATGCCCACCAAACGCGCCTGCTGGGCCGAGTTGGAAGCAAAACAGCCCAACGCCCATGGCACGGTGATCAGCGCCGCCAGCATCAGGCTGGTGCCAAGCGGCCACAGCAGCAAGCTCACCGCCATACTGCCCACGCCCCACATCACGGCACGGGAGGCGCCAATTCGGTCTATCTGTCGCGACATCACGACATTGCCAATCAGGCCGAAGGCACCAAACCAGGCGAACAGCAGACTCAACTGCAAGGGCGTGATCTGAAACTGCGCCTTGTAATAGGGCGCGAAGTAGGAGAACAGCACAAACTGGCCCGCTGAATACAGCAGCGTCGCAGCCAGACAAAGCATCAGTGCTTTGGAACGCAGTGTTTCGGCCCAAGCCGCCCTCGAGAGTGCCGGCGGTCTGATGCCGTTAGGCAAGGCGCGCCACACCCACACGGCGCTAACAAGGCTCAGCATCGCCACAAACGCGAACGCACTGCGCCAGCCCAGCGTACCACCGATCCACGCGCCCAGCGGCATGCCCAGTACCGAAGCGACTGACCAGCCCAGGAAGATGAAGGTAATGGCACGCCCGCGCTGCTGCGGCGCCACCAACAGGCCGACGCAGGCTGCCGCCTGAGGCGTGAAGATGGCCGGTGACGCTGCCGCCAGTGCCCTTGCCACCATCAGCGAGCCAAAGCCCGGCATCAGCGCACTCAAGCCCAGAAACACGGCGTACCACAGCATGGACAACGCCAATAGACGCCGGCGATCCCAACCCGCCACAGCGCTGGCAAACAGCGGTGCGCCGACACACATCACCAGCGCCGCCACCGTAATCAACTGCCCGGCAACCGCCACCGGGATTGCCAGTGAGCCGCTGATGTCGTTGAGCGTGCCAGGTACCACCATCACGCCGGTGCCGATGACAAAGTTGCCGAACAGCAAGGGCACGAGAACCTTGGGCAACGGCATGGTTGCTGGGATTGGCTTGGCTCGTTGCATGCTGGATGGTAACGGCAGCCGCATCCCGACCTGATTATTGCCGAACTACATCCGCAAGTCTCGCCTGCAGCGGGAAACGGATACGCTATGCCGTACGCCTGTGACACGCTGGAGAGCGGCCTGACCCGAGGTGGTCAGAACGTCGTCAATACGCGCAGCAGGGGCTCAACTGGCCCCAATGTCTAAAGGCGGAGAATCAAGTGCACTTGTTTGCCTTTTGGGCCCTTGTCACGTACTTGATGTCAGTGCGTATTTCAGCCAGCTGATTGTTGGAGTCGCCATGATCAACGTTACCCCAGAACGGCCAGCCGATCAGCAGAGTGGTGACCACCGCTTGCGTGTCGGCCTTGCCGTTGGTACTCTTGATTTTTTCGTTGACCGCCTTTTCAGCTTTCTGCAATACGTCCAACTCCTTGCCCAATTCTTGGCAGGATTGACCCTTGAAGTATTCATAATCCACGGCTGCCGCCGGCAACGATGCGGTGACCAAACCAAAAAGCACTGAACCGACCAAAAGAACTTTCTTCACGCTGTATCTCCTGAAAATGAAGTTGCCACATCACGCTCGCAATGATGTCGAGGCCGAATTTAGCGCCAGTTTTACAATTGCAGTGTTCGGCGTTGCGTTGGTTGACACGTTGGTGTGGTTAATATTTCACAAGACCTCGGCAAGTGTGTCATCCTCGATCCCCATTTGATGAGCCCCCCGGGGCTCACTCTTCCGCCCATTGCCATGAAAGAACCTCCATGGATCGCAGGACCTCACTCGCCGCTATTGCCGCCTTGCCTACCGTCATATCAAGCGCACTGGCCAGCGCAGCAGGCCTTTCCGTGTTTCAAGCCCTCAAGCCCTCGCCAACGATGCCAGTCATGTTCCTGGGTCATGGCAGCCCGATGAACGCCATCGAAGACAACCCATGGCGTCGCGCCTGGCAGACTTTGGGAGCCGAGATACTGGCGCGCCCGGAACAACCACAGTTAATTCTGTGCATATCAGCCCACTGGCTCACGCATGGCGAATGGCAAGTTACAGGAATGGCCAAGCCCAAGACGATCCATGACTTCGGAGGTTTCCCGCAAGCGCTGTTCGACCAACAATACCCGGCACCGGGTGCGCCGTCGGTGGCGCGACAACTGGCTCAAGAGCTGAAATCGCCCGCGACGGGCAGCGCGATCGGCATTGATGCTGCAGAGTGGGGCTTTGATCATGGAACCTGGTCCGTGCTCAAGCCGATGTTTCCCAAAGCGGATATCCCGGTACTGCAGCTGAGCCTGGATTTCAGTCGCGCGCCAAGCGAGCACTATGCGCTGGGCCAGCAGCTTCACACATTGCGCCAGCGTGGCGTGCTGATTGTGGGCAGCGGCAACATCGTTCACAACCTTCAAGCCGTCAGGAGAGGCACAGCGAGCAATGACGCGTATGACTGGGCCAGGGAGTTTGACAACGTGGTTCACGAACAGATCAAGAAGGGGCAATTGGACGCACTGCAGAACTTCCAGGCGATGGGTGCGCTCGCAAAACAGGCGCATCCCACTTACGACCATTTCTTGCCCCTTCTCTATGCTGCAGGGGCCGCGCGTCGGACTGAAATGCCACGCTTTTTCAACGCCGGCTTTCAGTCCGCGTCGATCTCTATGCGATCAGTTCTGTGGGGGTGACCAATCCACTTGGCTCTGCCCGCGCCATTCAAATCTGACATGCGCTTCATAGCCAAAGACGAGGTCAAGCACCTGTGTGCCTACGGTCCGCTGATCGAGTCGCTGGCTGATGGCTTGCGCCAAACGATCGAGTCACCGCCACGCAGCCACTTCCATCCGAACCAGGATAGCAGCGCCGTATTGATCATGCCGGCGTGGAGACCGGGGCGACTGATGGGCACCAAGATCATTTCGGTCTGGCCTGAAAACAGTGCCCGCGGCCTGCCCGCCGTATCGGCTGTGTACGTCGTGACCTCTCTTCAGTACGGCACAACGCTGGCAGTGATCGACGGTACCGAATTGACCTTGCGCCGAACCGCCGCGACAGCTGCGCTCGGCGCCCGGCTGCTGGCTCGACCGGACAGTAAAAGACTGGCTGTGCTGGGCACCGGAGCGCTCGCATCCCACATGGCGATGGCACACGACAGCGTGTTTGAATTGTCTGAAATCACGATCTGGGGTCGACGCATCGAGAAGGCCGAAGCCATCGTCGCTGAGCTGGATTGCCTCGGGATTGCAGCAAGCGCTTCTGACGATCTGCAAGTCACACTGGCCAATAGCGACCTGGTCGCGTCAGTCACGACCGCCACTGAGCCCTTCATTCGCAGTAGTTGGGTCCAACCGGGTACCCATCTGGGCTTGATTGGCGCCTTCACCGCCACCATGGCTGAGGCCCAGCCGCAGTTGCTGCCGCGGACCCGCCTCTTTGCCGACACTCGCGCCGGCGTGCTGGAAAAAGGGGGTGAAGTGGTGCAGGCTTTGCGCACCGGATTGATTCAGGAAAGCCACTTGCGCGCCGAATTGATTGGGCTGTTGACAGCATCGCCCCAAACGACCGGACGCATTTGCCCGCAGGACATTACAGTCTTCAAATCGGTAGGCTTTGCGGCCTTAGACCTGATAGCAGCCGAGCATATTCTGAGCCACGCATAAGGACGCCGGCCCACGTGCGGAGCGAGGCTGCGGTCTCTGCGACACTCTCCTTCCTGACCAGCCAGGACCCGGCATTTCCAACCATGACCACTTTGATTCACGACATTCATATTGCGCAATCGGAAACACTGCCCGAACCCGGACTGCTGCGCAAAGAACTGAGCGCTTGCGAAACCGAAGCCGCTTTCATTGCTTCGGCCCGCTCTGCCATACGCTCCATCCTGCGTGGCGAAGATGACCGACTGCTGGTCATTGTTGGTCCGTGCTCGGTCCACGACGTGGCATCGGCGCTCGAATACGCGGCGCGTTTGCGTGACGCGTCACGGCGTTTTGCCGATGATCTGCAGATTGTGATGCGCGTCTACTTCGAGAAGCCCCGCACCCGCATGGGGTGGAAGGGCCTGATCTACGACCCTGGTCTGGACGGCCGAGGCGACATCGGCGAGGGCCTGCGCCAGGCGCGCCGGCTCTTACTGGAATGCGCCCGCTTGGGCGTGCCCGCTGCCTCTGAAATCCTGGACCTGGTGACGCCCCAATACTATGCCGAATTGCTGAGCTGGGGCGCTATTGGTGCGCGGACCGTGGAAAGTCCCTTGCACCGGCAGATGGCCTCGGCACTGTCAGCGCCGGTGGGCTTCAAGAACCCCATTGATGGGGGCCTGGGCGCTGCCATCGATGCGGTCCATGTCGCGGCGCAAGCGCATCGCTTCCCGACGATCTCGCTGGAGGGCAAAGCGACCGTGATCACAACCACCGGCAACCCGGACGGACACCTTGTTCTCAGAGGGACCAGCAAGGGGCCGAACTACGACGCCAGCAGCGTCCGGATCGCTTCGCTTGCGCTGCAGGCTGCTGGCTTGCCGATGCGTCTGGTCATCGACTGTAGCCATGGCAACAGCGGCAAGGACCACGCGCGCCAGCCTCTTGTCGCGGCAGACATCGCGGCTCAACTGGCCAGTGGCAGTTCCAGCATTTGCGGCGTCATGCTGGAGAGCAACTTGACAGAGGGTCGTCAGGATATCGCCAACGGGCGAAAGGGACTGCGCTATGGCCAGAGCGTGACCGACGCATGTATTGGATGGGAGACCACTGTGGACGTATTGCAGGATCTTGCCCAGGCGGTGAAAGCACGCCGAAAAACTTGAACCGGCAGACGCCCTTGCAGCGTGACCGCACAGCTTGCTTCGCCCGATGCTTTTTCAGACACAACTGCCCGATGACTACAATGCGGGTTCTCATTCACCTGGCGGGCGGTTAGATGTAGCAACTCGCTATGACCCACAGGAGGCCCCATGTCCGTCAAACTTGACTTCTCCACCCTCGATCTCATGGATGCGCTCGATCTTGCGATTCTGATCGAGGACGAAGCCCGTGATCGATACAGCTTCTTCGCCGAGCAAATCGGACGTCGCGATGTTGTTGATGCCGCGTCCGTCTTTGAATCAATGGCGATCAACGAAGACAAACACGGACGACAACTCGCTGATCGCAGGCAGGAGCTGTTTGGCGACAAGCCGATGCGCGTCAACAAGACCGCCATCTTCGACGTTGAAGCGCCGGAGTTTGGGGCACCGCGCTGGAACATGTCGCCACTGAAGGCATTTCAACTGGCGCTGGTTTCAGAGGAAAAAGCTTATGGGTTCTACGATGAGGCCATCAAACACGTGAAGGACCCTGGCGTACATCAGCTGTTCACAGAGCTGCGCGATGAGGAGACCGAACACGTGCGCCTGGTCATGGATGCCATCGCGACGCTGCCCCCGGGCTCTGACGTGGACGTCGAGGACCAGGACGACTGAACTGCCCCTGCACTTACGCTTGCGCCGGGCCTGAAGGCGCATCCTTGGGTCGCACGGTCGACGGCCGGTTTCAGAACCATGAACTCTATCGACCGCAAGACACTGCTGCGTCGAATGTTCGACGCCGCCATTGCCGCAGCCCAACCGGCGTTGTGTCTGCCTGCGCATTTGCCATCAGCTCCGAAGTGTAGAACGATTGTCATCGGTGCCGGCAAAGCCTCTGCGGCGATGGCGCGCGCCATCGAAGACCATTGGAAGGGGCCGCTTGAGGGGATCGTCGTCACGCGATACGGGTACGAAGTTCCATGCACCCAGATAGAAATCGTGCAAGCAGCACATCCTGTGCCTGACAACGCTGGTTTGAACGCGGCCAAGCGGATCCTTGACTTGGTGAAGAACCTCACTGCCGATGACTTGGTCATCGCCCTGATCTCCGGTGGTGGCTCGTCCCTGCTCGTTTCGCCGGCGGTTGGCCTGACACTTGAAGACAAACAAGCGGTCAACGCGGCACTGCTCAAGAGCGGGGCCAGCATTTCGGAAATGAATTGTGTGCGCCGTCATCTGTCGGCAATCAAGGGTGGTCGGCTTGCGGCAGCCTGCCATCCGGCCAAGTTGCTGACGCTACTGATTTCAGACGTCCCCGGTGACATCCTCATGGACATTGCCTCTGGTCCAACCGTCGCCGATGCGAGCACTTGTGCGGACGCTCTAGCCATCATCAAGCGTTACCGAATCGACATCCCAAGTGTCGCGCAGTCTCACCTGGAAAGTGGCAAGGGCGAAAGCATCAAGCCGGACGATCCGAGACTCTGCGGAATCGAGACCCGAATCATCGCGGCTCCACAAATGGCGTTGGATGCTGCGGCTCAGGTGGCGCGCGACGCTGGCATCACGCCTTACATACTGAGCGACAGCCTTGAAGGCGAAGCGCGAGACGTCGGCAAAGTCCTTGCCGGTATCGCGCGGCAAGTGGCGCTCCACGGGCAACCATTCAAAGAACCCTGTGTGCTGCTGTCCGGCGGTGAGACGACCGTCACAGTCAAGGGTTCTGGAAGAGGTGGACGCAATGTCGAGTTCCTCCTGTCATTGGCGGTTGCACTGGATGGTTTGACAGGAGTGCACGCCATTGCTGGCGATACCGACGGTGTTGATGGGGCCGAAGAAATCGCCGGGGCCGTAGTCACACCTGACACATTGGAGCGGGCTTGGGCCCAGGGTATCAACCCACGTGCCAGTCTGGATAACAACGACGGGCACGGCTTTTTTCAGGCGCTCGGCGACTCTGTCGTCACTGGGCCAACGCTGACCAACGTGAATGACTTTCGGGCCATCTACATCGACGCTCCAAGCGCGTGAACGACCCTCGCCTGAAGGCGAGGGCTTCATTATTACGGCTCAAGCCGGTGAGAGTCAGCCTGACGGCCGACTGTCCTACACCACCTTGAAATTGTCATCGGGCATCTCTGGCTTCTGATCCTCTATGTACTTCTTCCACACTTCGTCCGTGACATTGCCGCTGCTCGCTACCCAGTAGCCTCGACCCCACAAATGCTGGCCCCAGTACCGCTTTTTCACCCCGGGAAACTCCGACAACAGCCGGTGCGAACTCTTCCCCTTCAGATACTGCACCGCCCTCGACACAGACAGATGCGGCGGTATCGAGATCAGCATGTGCACGTGGTCCCGGTTGATTGCCCCGGCATAGATCGTCATCTCCTGGCTTCGCGCTATCTCCCTGAGCAGCTCCCGCGTTCGCTCCCCTACATCCCCAACCAGCACCGGATACCGGTACTTCGTGATCCACACCAGGTGGTACTTGCAGTCCCATACACTGTGACTTGCCGACTTGTAGTCCTTCATCCCACAATCTTAGCCCGGTCGCCTAAAGGCGAGGGGTTTACGGATCCCCTACGGGGGACTCTAAA
>CAIVLG010000019.1 GCA_903906695.1 uncultured beta proteobacterium
TGATCTTCTCGCCGATCCTGTTCCCGGTGGCCATGAAGCTGGGCATCGACCCGGTGCATTTCGGCATCATCATGGTGGTCAACATGGAGGTCGGCATGTGCCACCCGCCGGTCGGACTGAACCTGTATGTGGCATCCGGCATCACCAAGATGGGCATCACCGAGCTGACAGTGGCCGTCTGGCCCTGGCTGCTCGCGATGCTGGGTTTCCTGCTGGTCGTGACTTACTGGCCGGGCCTGTCGACCTGGTTTCCACGGATGCTGGGCATGATTTAGTGGATCTGTTTACGTTGCGGCGGCGCAAGTGAACCAGCCCAATCGCTTCCTGAGCGCAGCCAGGAATCGACCTGTTGCAGCAATGCTGTTGTTGGCTCTGCTGCTGCTCACGGCCGTGGCTGGCGCGTTCGTGGAGGGCCGGCGTACTGCTCTGGAAAGCATGGAGGCGCTGTTCGACCGAAGCAGTATCAGCCGCAGAAATCTGCTTCAACGGGACTTGCAGAACCCCTTGCTGGTGCCGGAAGTTCTGGCCACATCCAGAGCAGTCAGGGCCTTGCTCGCTAAGCCGCACGCCATTGCCGCAAGAGAACAAAGCGAGGCGCTGGAGGAAACGGCACTCAACACCCAGGTCGACGTGCTCTATGTGCTTGATTCGAATGGGACCTGTCTGGCCGCCAGCAATTGGCGGGAGCAGGACTCATTCGTGGGCCACAACTACAAGTTCCGCCCGTACTTTGAACAAGCCATCATGGGTCGGGTCGGACGCTATACCGCCGTCGGAATCGTGAGTTTCAAGCTCGGCTATTTTCTTGCCCATCCGGTGACGGTGGACGGCACTATTCGTGGCGTTGTGGTGGCAAAGATCTCGTTCTCGGCGCTGCAATCCAGAATCAGGGAACTTTGGCTTCAGGACAAGGAACTCAACCTCGTCTCAGATGAGAACGGTGTCGTCGTGCTGTCGCCATTGGGCGCGTTTGAATTCAAGGCGATGCAGGCCATACCGGAGGCAGCGCGCAAGGTCATCGAAAGCAGCAGACAGTATGGCAACGAAATCGTGCCGCTTGCCATGACAGCCGGCACGGCGCTGACGCAGCAGATCCGTTTTGTCGAATTCCGGGATATTCCAGAACGATCGTTCCTGCAGAAGTCCTATTCGTTTCCGGAGCTGGGGGTGCGGCTTTACCTGCACCTTCCGGCCTCCCAATATTGGAATATCGTGACGCAGTTCACGGCCATGTTTTCGCTGGCGGCACTGGCCATTTTTCTGGCTTGCGTCGGGCTGTTCCAGCGCATGATCTATGCGACCAAACTGGTCGAGGCCGCCATTCACGATCCGCTGACGGGTTTGCACACCCGGCTGTACATGGACGATTGGTGCGAGGCGGCGATCCGGGCCCACAACCGCGACCCCAGTGCCGGCTTCGCCCTGGTCGTCCTCGATCTGGACTTGTTCAAGCAGGTCAATGATGTACACGGCCACCTCGCGGGTGACCAAGTGCTCAGGGGCGTTGGCGAAATTATCCGGATGGCGATCAGAGGAGATGACCTGGCAGTGCGTTTCGGCGGAGAGGAGCTGGCGATATTCGTGCATTGCGCGGATCTGGCCGAGGGCGCGGCTTTGGCGGAGCGTATTCGTCACAGCGTGGAACAAACCGAGTTTCGCAGCAAGGTCGGAAAAATTCCCGTTTCGCTCAGCGGCGGTGTTGCCTATCACGAGACCACTGAGACGCTCGACATGCTTTTTGCAAGAGCCGACCACAAGCTTTATGAAGCCAAGGAACTCGGGCGCAATCGGATCAGGGTCTAGAGCTCTTGTCGCGGCGCCGAGCCTGACCCTGGCCTGGGTCCTGTTGGCCTGGATCAGCGTCGCGCAGGCTCAGAGCCAGGCGCCAGAAACGGTCAGCGCACCCGATCCGGCGCCAGGGACAGCATCGCCTGCCGCCGAGGCGAGCGCGCCAACATCGCCTCGACGCACCGGCGGTGAACTGCGACCGGTCACCGTCACGGGCGCGGCACTCGATGAAACCGAGATGCGGCGCCAGTCCACTGCCAGCAAGATCATCATCGGGCGCGACGAGATCGAGCGTTTTGGCGACAGCACGCTGGGCGAGGTGCTCAAGCGCCTGCCCGGCATCACGATGCCGGGCCGTCCCGGGCGCGGCGGCGCGCCGCGCATGCGCGGTCTGGGTGGCGGCTACACGCAGATTCTGATCGACGGCGAACCGGCGCCGCGTGGCTTCTCGCTTGACGAGCTCTCGCCCGAGCAGATCGAGCGCATCGAAATCCTGCGCGCGCCGACCGCCGAAACCGGCGCCCGCGCGATTGGCGGCACCATCAACATCGTCACGCGAGGCGGCTACAGCAAGAAGATCAACGATCTCAAGGCCGGTGTCGGCATCGAGAACGGCCATGCGCAACCCGGCGCTTCCTGGACCCGCAACGAAGCGGTCGGCGACTGGATCTACAACGTCTCGCTGTCGGCCCAGCACGGCCTGCGCAGCAACGACGTCAGCAGCGAAACAACGACCGAGAACCTGGTCACGGGTGAGTTGAACGACCAGCTCGAGCGCACGCTCTCGACCAGCAAGCGCGACGCCGTGCAGGCCAATGCCCGCCTTCAGTGGCGCAGCGAACAAGGCGACGTTCTGGTGCTGACACCGATGCTGGTGCACTCGCAGAGCAACAGCGGCGCCAGCAGCACGCTGGTGCAAAGCGCTGGTGTGGCACCCTATGACAGCAGCACTTCATCAGGTGGCAATCGCTTTGACAACCTGCGCCTGGGCGCACAGTGGACACACCGGCTGGCCGACGGCGGCAACTGGTTGCTGCGCGCCAGCCTGGGACAGAACGACTGGAACAACTTTTCGCAGCGGCAATACTTTGGCTCAACCACCGCCGTCGCGCAGTCGGATAACAGTTCCGAGCAGCATGATCTGAATTTCAGTGCCAGCGCCAAACTGACCACCACGCTAGCCAGCGATCACAACCTGGTCAGCGGCGCCGAGCTGCAGAGCAACCGCCGCCGTGAAGTTGCCAGCAGCTTGCAGGATGGGCAGTCGCCGTTAACCGACTTCGACGGAAACCTGAGTGCGTCCAGTCTGCGCGCCGCCATTTACGCGCAGGACGAATGGGCGGTCTCGCCCCAGCTCGCGGCACATGCCGGTTTGCGCTGGGAAGGTATCAACACCCAAGGAAGCGCCTCTTCCGATGCACCGGATGTCAGCAACCGCAGCAGCGTCTGGACGCCGCTGCTGCACGCGGTCTGGAAGTTCGATCCGCAGAGCCGCGACCAGATTCGGGCCAGCCTGACGCGCAGCTACCGCTCGCCGAATTTGCAGGACCTGATTGCACGCCCGACACTTAGCGCCATGTATCCGGGTCGCGGGCCGAATGACGAGTTGCACCCGGATCGCGCCGGCAACCCGGCTCTCAAACCGGAATTGGCAGGCGGCCTGGACCTTGCGCTGGAGCGCTACCTGCCGGGCAGCGGCATGCTCAGCGCCAATCTGTTTTACCGCCACATCAACAACCTGATGCGCAGCGAGACGACGCTGGAGACGGTATCGTGGGCCGACTCGCCGCGCTGGGTGGCGCGGCTGCAAAACATCGGCGACGCCGTCACCCAGGGGCTGGAGCTCGAGGCCAAATTCCGCGCCAGCGATTTGTGGCCGGATATGCCAGCGATCGATGTGCGCTCCAATATCAGTCTGTTTTCCTCGCGCGTATCGGGGGTGCCGGCGCCCGACAACCGCCTCTCACAGCAACCTGCCGGTACCGCCAATCTGGGCGCCGACTACCGGTTGCGCAATCTGCCTCTGAGCCTTGGCGGCAATCTCAATTGGACGCCCGGCTACACGACGCGCCTGAGCGACGACCAGCGCATCGTCCAGAGCGCCAAGCTGGTGTTCGACAGCTATCTGCTGTGGACCATCAATCCAGGCAGTCAGCTGCGTGTCTCTCTTGGCAACATGGCCGCGCGTGATTACGTGACGACCAATGCGCTGGAATCGGTCAATGCCGCCGGTCAGGCCCTGCGCGAGAGCGCCACGACCACGGCGCCGTCCTGGCTAAATCTACAGGTGCGGCTGGAAGTCAAGCTGTAGTCCCTGCGTGTGTGGGCAGAGGGCGCCA
>CAIVLG010000020.1 GCA_903906695.1 uncultured beta proteobacterium
CTCGTCGTTCAAGACACAAGTCGACATCATCTCCTGGCCGCCCAAGCTGCTTTTCGAGCCGACGCTGCGCAATTACCGCAAGGTCTTTGAGGAACAGGACTTCCTGAAATATTTCCTGAACTCGACCATCGTCGGCGCGATGGCGGTCGGCCTGTCACTGCTGTTGGGGCTGCCGGCGGCCTACTCCATTTCGCGCTACGCGCAGAAAAAGCTCGCCGTCTTCATTCTGCTGGCACGCCTGATGCCAGGCATTTCCTTCCTGATGCCCTGGTACATCATCTTTTCGCGAATGAACCTGATGGACAGCTACGTCGCGCTGATCCTCTCGCACATGCTGATCGCTCTGCCGATCGTGGTCTGGATCATGTCGACCTATTTCGGCACGATTCCGCGTGAGCTCGAAGAATCGGCCATGGTGGACGGTGCCACGCGGCAGATGGCGTTTCTGAAGATCATCCTGCCGCTGTCGGGCCCCGGCATCATCACCGCCACGACCTTGGCGTTCATCTTTTCCTGGAACAACTTCATGTTCTCGCAAGTGCTGAGCATGGAGCGTACCAAAACCCTGCCGATCGCGGTGTACAACTTCCTGTCTTACGCCGAAGTCGACTGGGGTGGCGTGATGGCTGCTGCGGTGGCCATCATGGCGCCGGCGATTGTTCTGACGATGATCTTCCAGAAATACGTCGTCAAGGGCCTGACGATGGGCGCTGTCAAAGGCTGATTCGCGACCAGATTTCTACCATTCGGCGAAGCTGCCATCCTTATGGCGCCAGACCGGGTTGCGCCAGCGGTGGCCGATAGCGGCGCGTTCCTTGACATACTCTTCATTGATTTCAATCAGCCAGCCTCTACGCGTCGACCAAGTACGTGAAGGAAAACCCGAACACCATTCAGGCGCTGACCAACGCTATCGTGCGTGCCGACATGTGGCTGTCGCAGGCGAGCGCGACAGACGTGAGCAAGGTCGTGCCGCCGGCGTATTTGCTCGCTGCGATGCTGAACATCCTCGCGGCGAGTAACCCGGCGATCAAGGCCGACGAGATCAAGCTCAATGAACTTTTACCAACGACTTCGTCAAGAAGGCGAACGCCAAATATTGGCGAATAGTGAGAGGTGAAGGATAAATCGAGGAGGCAGGGTATGGCCTTGAATGGGGTTACAGATACGGGGTTCAATCTGACGGCGGCGGTAATTGGACTTTCGGGAAGTAGTCGGTGACCAATACCCGGTAACCGGAAATTACGCAGACCCAATGACCGTTATATGGAATCCAAGCCGGTGAGCGTTGATGGTCGTTGGTGGGTACTCGGTTTAACAAACTGATCGCCACATTTCCGACCTTCAAAGGTATATTTGAACAGCGGTTTGGAGCGAGCAGCTCAGAGGATTGAAGGTGGGGAGCGTATCTTGGCGCGACGCGGCCCTGCTGCCTCACGCCCGCCGTGTGATGCGCGCTCCCAAGCCGAGCAGCTTTTCTTCAACGCGCTCATAACCGCGCTCGATCATGTTGGCGTTTTGCACGGTCGATTTGCCGCTGGCGCACAAGGCGGCGCCGAGCAGGGCCATGCCAGCCCGGATGTCGGGTGAGCTCAAGGTGGTAGCGCGCAGCTTGGCGCGGCCACTGATCACGACGCGGTGCGGGTCGCAGACCACGGCCCGGGCGCCCATGGCGATCAGCCGGTCGACGAAGTACAGGCGCGACTCGAACATCTTCTCGAAAAACAGCACATTGCCTTCGACCTGCGTCGCCAGCGTAATCATGCAACTCATCTGGTCGGTTGCGAATTGCGGCCAGGGACCGTCGGCGATCACCGGCATCGAACCGTCGTAATCGGGTGTGATGCACATCTCCTGCTGGCCCGGCAGAAAGACGTGGTCTTTATAGAGTTCGATCTTGACGCCCAGGGTTGCGAAGACGCGCCGACACATCCAGTAGGAATGCAGATCGGTTCCCTCGACCCTGATTTCGCCGCCGGTCGCAGCGGCCAGTGCCAGGTAGGACGCGGCTTCGATGTGATCGTGGCAAACGCGGTGCGTCGTGCCACGCAGCGACGAGACGCCCACAATGCTGAGCTGATTGGTGCCGATGCCGCTGATCTTTGCGCCCATGGCGTTGAGCATGTGCGCCAAGTCCTGCACGTGCGGCTCGCTCGCCGCATTGCGAATCAGGGTGTGCCCGGCACTGACCACGGCTGCCATCAGGATGTGTTCGGTGCCGGTGACCGAAGGCTCGTCGAAGAACAGGTCGGCACCGCTCATCGGTCGCGGCAAGGAAAAGTCGTATGTCTCGCCCAGTTCCATGCTGGCACCGAGCTTTTGCAGGCCGTAGAAATGCGTGTCCAGGCGCCGGCGCCCGATCACGTCACCGCCGGGCGGGAACAGTCTTGCCTTGCCGGTGCGATGCAAGAGCGGAGCCACGCACAGAATCGATGTTCGCACCTTGTTGCACAGCTCCTGGCCAATTTCACTCTTGTTCAGCTTGACGACATGGATGCTGAGGCGCTCACCACTGCGCTCCACCGTGCCGCCCAGATCCGTGATGACCTCCAGCATGTGGCGCACATCGATGATGTCGGGCACGTTGTCCAGAATCACCTCCTGATCGGTCAGGATGCAGGCGGCGATCATCGGCAGAATGGCATTCTTGTTGCCGGATGCGCGGACGCTGCCGCGCAGTGGCACACCGCCTTCAATTTCGAAAATGGACATAGGGGGCCAGGTGGTCAGGAGTGTGTTGATTTTGCCACGTCAACAGGGACAGCTGGCGAGCAGCGTCGAATCGGAGTCTTGTTATTAAATAGTATCTCGTTATTGACATTTATCGTCATGTGACTAAAATGAGAAACACTATGCCGGCAAAACTATCAACTGTTCCGAGCGTCACGTCCCATGAATTGACAGCGATCGGGCAGCAGATTCGTGCCCATCGCAAGGCGCTGCGCGTCAGCGCCACCACTGTTGCGCAGGCTGCCGGAATGTCGCGTGTGACACTGCACCGTATCGAAAGCGGGTCGTCGGCAGTCACGATGGGCGCCTACCTTAACGCGATGACAGCGTTGGGCTTGAAGTTTGGCCTTTTCAAGCCCGCTGAGACCAGCGCCAAACCGGCAGATGTTGATCGGGAAGGCTGGATTCCGGTGCGCATAGAGCTGGCGAACTACCCGCAACTCAAACAACTTGCCTGGCAGGTGCAGGGTACCGGTGAGTTGACGCCAGTCGAGGCTCAGGATATTTACGAGCGCAACTGGCGCCATGTCGATGAGCAGGCGCTGGAGCCCCGTGAGCGCCAGTTGATCAATGCGCTGCGCCTGGGTTTTGGGGAGCGTGCTACCCGTGTTTGAGAGACCCCATCATCAGCGAATTGCTCACGTTCTAGGTGCCTTGAACGGCCCCCTGTTAAGGCAGAAAAACTGCCTGTTTGGAGGGGGTACTGCCATTGCTCTGAGATATGGTGAACATCGTGAGTCGGTTGATATCGATTTCCTGGTGTCGGATGTGAGCAGCTATCGCGATCTGCGGCAACTGCTGACGGGTCCGCTTGGTATCAAAGCCATGGTCCGAGAGGGCGCGCCAGCGTTGACGCAAACTCGTGAGTTCCGGGCAGATCAGTACGGTATCCGCACCCTGCTTTTGGTGGCTGATCAGAAAATCAAGTTCGAGATCATTCTGGAAGGCCGTGTCGAACTGGCCACGCCAACGGCCGCTGACGAAGTCTGTGGTGTTGCAACACTCACGCCCTTGGACCTGGCCACGAGCAAGCTGCTGGCCAATTCAGATCGATGGGGTGACGATGGTGTCTTTAACCGGGACGTGATTGACCTCGCCATGATGAAGCCGTCGCTGACGCTACTCCGACAGGCGGTTGCGAAGGCGCAGGGCGCTTATGGTCAAGCCATATGCCAGGATCTTGAGAAAGCCCTACAAAGACTTCAAACGCGTCACGACTGGCTGGAGCGATGCATGCAAGCCATGGCGGTCAATTTGCCCAAGGCCGTGGTATGGCAGCGGCTTCGTGCGCTGCGCAGGGTACTGGCATGACCCAGGTCCGCTTTACGCCATTTATTTGGCGCATTTAGGGAGTTTCCGCAACGTCACGCCGGCTGCAATCTGCGATGCTTTCGTAGTTGTTCTGATGAGCCCTGATCAGACGGCGAATATCTCATTTCTCCTGATCAAATCCCCCACGCCATCGTTCCGAATCGACACAGCATTCTGGAGGGGTGTGGCTCCGGTCCGGTCAATGAAGCTTTGCCAAAAGCTTTCAAGGCGTCGCCTTGGTTTCACAGGATTTCGCCCAATCGATGATGGGGTTAATCGGAGAAGCATTTGCGCCCGAGAGAAGTGACGGTGTATTGCGCGATGAATCGAGTAACAGCCAGGCATTGGCAACGCGGCGCGGCAACGGCTCGTCGTCGGGCCGCGCAGTTTTGGCCTGACCCAGAACATGCAGGTCGGTGCTGCCGCCGCCATCGAAGTTGACGGCGTCGGCAATACCTTGGGCCTGCATTTTTGCTGCCATGCGGTTCAGAGGCAGTCCGATCACGTGTTTCTGCCGACCTTCGGCGGCCAGCCAGAACAGCCAGCGCCGGCTCGCGTCCATACCCAGGGCAGAGCGCGGATGTGGCGTTTCACAAAATGCGCCACATTGAGCGTCTTCCTGCTCGGTGCGGGCAAGGCCTTCAACCACCAGTGAGCGCACGCCGCCGGCGACGTTGCGCCAATCCTCCTGCGCTGCGTCGGGTGCTTGATGCAGCACCTGGCATTGCCGCTCCGCTTTGCAGGCCAGCAGCGGGCTTTCGGTCAGGCGGTAGACACCCGTCCAGGGCCGACTGTCAGACACCGTATAACCGCGTGTGCGGAAGTCCGGGGAAAAGAACGATGCATTGATGCTGGCGATGATGCGCTGATTGCCATCAAGGTCGGTCAAACGCAGCCCGGCGTAGTTCTGCGGTGTCAGGGCCAGCTCCAGGTCGGCCTGACTCAAGTCGACGCGAAGCCAGTGCAGTCGGTGCATCACCTCGGCTTGGGTCGTGCTGACCTCCTGCAGCGCGTACGAGACACCGGGCCGCACAACTTGCCATTGAAGTTCCGACGTTTCGCCGGCCTGAGCCGCTCCGAGCGCGACCAGCGCGCCCAAGCAAAGCGCCCGCCGGCCGGTTTCAAGATTCATGTTAAAAAGCTCCTGCCCCCGCATATTCTGACGCTCATGATTGCACCATGGTACTCAATTACATCTGGACCGCCTTCTTCCTGATCGGCTTCGTCGCGGCCCTGGGGCAATGGTTGTTTCTGGGCGACGTCGAAGTTTTCAAGCGCATCGTCGATGGCACTTTCGAGTCAGCCAAGGTCGCCGTGATGGAAATCGCCTTGCCGCTGGCCGGTGTCATGACACTCTGGCTCGGCATCATGAAGATCGGTGAGAAGGCCGGAGCGATCGATTTCATCGCCAGAATCATTGCGCCGTTCTTTGAGCGCATCTTCCCTGGTGTGCCCAGGAACCATCCGGCCAACGGGCACATGGTGATGAACTTCTCGGCCAATCTGCTGGGGCTGGACAACGCCGCCACGCCCTTTGGGTTGAAGGCGATGGAGAGCCTGCAAACCCTCAATCCCAATCCCGACGAGGCGACCGACGCGCAAATCATGTTTCTGGTGTTGCACACCTCGGGCCTGACGTTGATTCCACTGGCCATCATGGCGCAGCGCGCGGTGCTGGGGGCGCAAGACCCTTCCGATATTTTCATCCCCTGCATGATTGCGACCTATGTCGCCACCGTGGTGGGACTGATCGGCGTGGCCCTGCGTCAGCGCATCAACCTGTTGCAGCCGGTGGTGCTGGGCTGGCTCGGTGGTATCAGCGCCTTCATCATCGCCCTGGTCTGGACCCTGAGCCAGCACATGAACCGCTCCGAGATTGAAGTGTTCTCCAAACTCAGCAGCAACCTGCTGCTGTTCTCCATCATCGTCGCTTTCATGGTCGGCGCCATGCGCCGGCGCGTCAACGTTTATGAGGCCTTCATCGAAGGCGCCAAGGGCGGCATCCAGACCTCGCTCACCATCATTCCGTACCTGGTCGGCATGCTGGTGGCAATCGGTGTCATGCGCAATTCTGGCGTGCTGAACCTGATTGTTTCGGCCTTCAACTGGTTCTTTGTGCAGGTCGGCATCAACACCGACTTCACACCGGCGCTGCCGACGGCGCTGATGAAGCCGCTCAGTGGCAGCGGCTCGCGGGCCATGATGGTCGATGCCATGAAAACTTACGGCGCTGATTCCTTTGTTGGCCGTTTGGCCTGTATTTTTCAAGGCTCAGCCGATACGACTTTCTATATTGTCGCGCTCTATTTTGGCTCGGTGGGCATTCGCAAAACGCGCTACTCAATTCCGATGGGGCTGCTGGCGGATCTGGCGGGCGTGGTGGCCGCCATCTTTGTCGCCTATCTGTTTTTTCACGCCTGAGTGTTTGTTCCTATATTATTGCCGGTCATTTTGTATTTATTGATTTAGCCACCAAATAGGAGAATCGTCATGCAAGAGCGCGAGATACGTGAATTGATCGAGGACGTCCGAGTCGGCAAACTGCCGCGGCGCCACTTTATCGGGCAATTGGTGTCGCTCGGCCTGACCGCTCCGATGGCGGCCCAACTTCTGATGCACTCGGGCATTGCGCAAGCGCAAAGCGCATCCACCTACAAACCAACGAAGCGCGGCGGCGGTGGTGCGCTCAAGGTGCTGTGGTGGCAGGGTGCCACACTGTTGCAACCGCATTTCGCTGCCGGCACCAAGGACCAGGAGGGTTCGCGCATCTTCTACGAGCCGTTGGCGGTATGGGACAACGAAGGCAATCTGATCCCGATTCTGGCGGCCGAGATTCCGACCCGTGAGAACGGCGGCTTGGCGGCTGACGGCAAGTCGGTGGTCTGGAAGCTGAAGAAGGACGTCAAGTGGCACGACGGCAAACCGTTCACCGCGGACGACTGCTTGTTCACCTGGGAGTTTGCGCGCGACCCGGCGACCGCTGCCGTCACCGCCGGTGTTTATAAGGACATCAAGGTAGACAAGATCGACTCGTACACGATTCGCGTGACTTTCGCCAAGCCGACGCCGTTTTGGGCCGCTGCCTTCGTCGCGGCGGAGGGAATGATCATCCCCAAGCATTTGTTCGGTCCCTACAGCGGCGCCAAATCGCGCGAGGCGCCGACCAACCTGAAGCCGGTCGGCACCGGCCCCTACAAGTTTGTCGAGTTCACTCCGGGCGACATCGTGCGTGGCGAGATCAATACAAACTATCACATGGCCAACAAACCCTTCTTCGACAGCATCGAGATGAAGGGCGGCGGCGACGCCACTTCGGCCGCTCGCGCAGTGCTGCAGACCGGCGAGTATGACTACGCCTGGAACCTGCAGGTTGAAGACGAAGTCATGAAACGCATGGAGGCCGGCGGCAAGGGCAAGGTGCACGTGATCGACAGCGGCGACATCGAGTTCATCCAGCTCAATCCGACCGATCCTTTCAACGAGGTCGATGGTGAGCGCGGCAGTGTGAAGTCCAAACATTTTGCTTTCACTGAAGCGCCTGTGCGCGAGGCCATGTCACTGCTGGCGGACCGCAAGGGGATTCAGGACTTCATCTACGGCCGTACCGGCGTGGCGACCAGCAATTTCATGAACAACCCGCCGCGCTTTCGCTCGCCCAACACCAAGTGGGAGTTCAACATCGACAAGGCGAACCAGATTCTCGATGGCGCTGGCTGGAAGCGTGGCAGCGACGGCATCCGCGAGAAGGGCGGCAAGAAGATGAAGTTCGTCTTCCAGACCTCGGTCAATTCGATCCGCCAGAAAGAGCAGGCTGTCATCAAACAGGCATGCCAGAAAGCCGGTATTGATCTGGAGCTCAAATCCGTCACCGGCGCTGTCTTCTTCTCGTCCGACGTTGCCAACCCGGACACCTATGGCAAGTTCTGGTGCGACATGCAGATGTACACGACCACCATGACGCAGCCCGACGCCGAGCGTTTCATGGACCAGTACACGACCTGGGAGGTATCGAGCAAGGCCAACAAATGGCTGGGTCGCAACATCTGCCGCTATCGCAACGAAGAGTATGACAAGACCTACCACGCTGGTGAACTGGAGCTCGATCCGGTCAAGCGCGCTGCGCTTTTCATTCGCTTGAACGACATGGTGATCAAGGACAACGCGGTGATTCCGCTGATCACAAGGCCCCGCGCGCGTGGCGCCAACCTGAAACTGGTGGCGACGCTTTCGGGCTGGGATCTGGACTTTTCGACACTGCAAAACTGGTACCGGGAAGCTTGAGCGCTTAAGCGGAACGCTCGGCCGTGGGCTCGTATATCCTGCGGCGCCTGCTGATCGCCTTGCCCAGTGTGCTCGGCATCAGTGTGGTGCTGTTCACCGTGCTGGCGCTGGCGCCGGGCGACCCGTTCGAGGAACTGGCCACCAATCCCAATGTGCCGGCGGCGGTGCGCATCGCGTTGCGCGCCAAGTTCGGCCTGGACGATCCGATCTGGCAGCGCTACTTCCGCTGGCTCGGCGCGATGCTGCAGGGGGACTGGGGCTTTTCCTTCATCAGCCGTGTCGATGTCGACAAACTGATTCTGCAGCGGGTGCCGGTCACGCTGGCAGTGATTGGCGCGTCGCAGATTCTGGCCCTGCTGATCGCTTTACCGGTCGGCATCTATTCTGCTGCCAAGCCGTATTCCTGGTTTGACCGCATTGCCAGCACGCTGGCCTTCATCGGTTTCTCATTGCCAACTTTCTTTACCGGCTTGCTGCTGATATTTCTGTTTTCGATCACGCTCGATTGGCTGCCCTTTGTCTACCGCTCCGACATCTCTGCCAGTGGCTGGCAGTGGTGGTGGGAACACCTGCGCCAGTCCATCATGCCGGTGCTGGTGCTGGGCTTGTTCCAGGGCGCCAGCTGGACGCGTTATGTGCGTTCGGCCATGCTCGACGTGATCCGGCTCGACTATGTCACGACGGCGCGCAGCAAGGGCCTGAAAGAACGCGTCGTCGTCATCAAGCACGTGGTGCGCAACGCGCTGATTCCGGTGGTCACGCTGGTCGCCTTGCAGATGCCGGCGGTCTTTGGCGGCGCCATCGTCACCGAGCAGATCTTTCGGATCCCGGGCATTGGCTCGCTGCTGATCGACGCGATCCTTCGTAACGACACGCCGGTGATCATGGCGGTGACCTTTGTCTTCGCCTGCCTGGTCATTTTGTTCAACCTGATTGCCGACTTGCTCTATGGCTGGCTCGACCCCCGTATCAGCTACCGTTAAGGGCGCCCAGCCGGCGCCACAGGCCTCGCTGGCACGCGAGGCCTGGCGGCGTTTTCGACGCCACAAAATGGCGGTCATCAGCCTGGTCGTGTTGCTGACCATGGTGGCGATGGTCATTTTGGGTCCGATGCTGTGGAAGGTGGCGATCAACGACATCGACTTCACGGCACGCCTGAAAGGCCCATCAGCCGGCCATCCACTGGGCACCGACGACCTGGGTCAGGACCTGCTGGCGCGCATCCTGTACGGCGGCCGCATCTCGCTCGCAGTCGGACTGGCGGCGATGTCGATGGCGCTGCTGGTCGGTGTCACCATCGGCGCGCTCGCCGGTATCTCGCGCGGCGCCGTCGATGTTGCCCTGATGTGGTTGACCGACCTGTTCCTGTCGCTGCCGCAACTGCCTTTGCTGCTGCTTTTGATTTACCTGTTCCGCGAGGGACTGAAGACCTGGTTCGGCCCCGAGGCCGGTGTCTTTATCCTGATCGTGCTGGTGATCGGCGGCTTTCGCTGGATGCCGGTGGCGCGCCTGGTGCGGGCGCAGTTCTTTTCCCTGCGCGAGAAGGAGTATGTCGAAGCCGCGCGGGCCCTGGGGGCTTCCACTTTGCGCCAGGTTGTGCGGCATATTTTGCCAAATACGCTGGGGCCGGTGATTGTTGCCGGCACCATCGACGTGGCGGCGGCGATCATCGCCGAATCGACGCTGTCCTTCCTCGGTCTTGGCTTCCCGCCCGACATCCCGACCTGGGGCCGCATTCTTTTTGACAGCAAGGACTACATGGACGTGGCGCCGCACTGGGCGATGTTTCCCGGCCTCGCGATCTTTCTGACGGTGCTGACCATCAATTTCATCGGCGACGGTCTGCGCGATGCACTTGATCCACGCAAGGTGATGTAGTCGTGAGCACTCTGAACCCCGCCGCAAGCAGCGCGCCGCAACGGCTGCTCGAGATCCGTGGTCTGAAGACGCACTTCAAAACCGACGACGGCTGGCTGCATGCGGTCGATGGCGTGGACATCGGCATTGACCGTGGCGAGACCGTCTGCGTCGTCGGCGAATCGGGTTGCGGCAAGTCGGTCACCGCGATGTCGGTGCTCAAGCTGCTGCCAATGCCGCCGGGACGCATTGTCGCGGGGCAGATTCTCTGGCAGGGCCGCGACATTGTGAATCTCTCTGACGACGCCATGCGGCAGGTCCGCATGAAGGAAATCGCCATCGTGTTCCAGGAGCCGATGACCTCGCTGAACCCGGTCTACACCGTGGGCGAACAGATTGCCGAGGGGCTGCGCCTGCACGAAGGACTGGGACAGAAAGAGGCCCTTGCGCGCGCCGTCGACATGCTCAAGCTGGTGCGCATCCCGACGCCGGAGCGGCGTGTGTTTGATTATCCGCACCAGTTCTCAGGTGGCATGCGCCAGCGCGTGATGATCGCCATCGCGCTCTCGTGCAAGCCGCAGTTACTGATTGCCGACGAGCCGACGACGGCGCTCGACGTCACGATTCAGGCGCAGATTCTGGACCTGCTGGCGGAACTGAAATCCGAGTTGGGCATGGCGATCATGCTGATCACGCACGCCATGGGCGTGGTGGCCGAGGTGGCGCAGCGCGTGGTTGTGATGTACGCGGGTCAGGTGGTCGAGGAGGCTCCCGTGGTTGAGTTGTTTGCGCGGCCGCAGCACCCCTATACCCAGGGCCTGATCCGATCCATTCCGCGCATTGACACGGCGGCGCTGCACAAGGTCCGGCTGGAGACCATTCCCGGTGTGGTGCCCAAGCTGATTGCGCCCGCGGCCGGCTGCCGCTTTGCGCCGCGCTGCAAGTTTGCCACGCCGGACTGCAGTGCGGCAACGCCACCCTTGCGCGAGGTCGCGCCGGGGCACAAGGTGGCCTGCATTCTGGATTTGGGGCCGACATGACCGAAGCTCTGCTCAAGGTTGACAAGCTGGTCAAGCACTTCCCGATTACCGGTGGCGTGTTGGGGCGCGTGGTCGACAAGGTGCACGCGGTCGATGGTGTCAGTTTCGAGCTGGCGGCGGGTCAGACGCTGGGCGTGGTCGGTGAATCGGGTTGCGGCAAAAGTACCACCGGTCGCTGCATCCTGCGCCTGATCGAGCCGACCTCGGGCGAGGTCTGGTTCGAAGGCAAGAATGTGACGGCGATGGGCAAGACCGAGCTACGTTCCATGGCGCGCGACATGCAGATCATTTTCCAGGACCCGTATGCCTCGCTGAACCCGCGCATGACCGTCGGCGCCATCGTCGGCGAGGCGTTGATCATTCACAAGCTGACCAAAACGGCAAGCGAGTACCAGGACCGCATCGTGGAGTTGCTGGAAACCGTGGGGCTGAACGCCGATCAGATGCGGCGTTATCCGCATGAATTCTCGGGTGGTCAGCGCCAGCGCATCGGTATTGCGCGAGCTCTTGCCGTGAGCCCGAAGCTGGTGGTTTGCGATGAAGCGGTCTCAGCGCTTGATGTATCGATCCAGGCGCAGGTGATCAATCTGCTGGAAGACTTGCAGGCCAAGTTCAACCTGACTTACCTTTTCATCGCGCATGATCTCTCGGTGGTGGAACACATCAGCGACCAGGTTGCCGTGATGTACCTGGGGCGCATCGTCGAACTGGCCTCGGCGCAGGGTCTCTACACCCGGCCCACACACCCCTACACCGAAGCCCTGCTGTCGGCGATGCCGGTGCCGGACCCGCAGTTCAAGCGCAAGCGCATCATGCTGCAAGGCGACGTGCCGAGCCCGATCAAACCACCGCCGGGTTGCCACTTTCATACGCGCTGCCCGATCGCCCAAAAAGGCCTGTGCAGTACCGAGTCGCCACCGCTCAAGAAGGTGAACGAAGGGCATTGGGTGGCCTGCCATTTGCGCGCTTGAAGGAGTTGTTGCCGCCGCTCAGTGGGCCTTGGCCGGCACCGGGTACTTGGAGAAGGCCGCCGCGATGGCAGCGTCAAGGGCCGGTTGCACGTTGTCCAGATCTTTTTGCGACACGCTGTCGGTGACCACGCCTTCCCACACCAGTTGTTTGCGCGCCGCATCGATCACATCGACATTGAGCGTGCCTTCGGTGTACTGCGACACCATCGTCTGATCGGCGTACAGCGGCCAGGCCGAATAGATGCCACCGCGATAGCCGTAGTAACCGCCCATGGGATAGGCTGTCGGCATGGTCGAGACGCGTAGCTTCTCGTTCAGCGAGCCGTTGAAATTGATCAGCAGTTGCGGCGCACTGGTAGCGAGTCGCAGGCCGCGCGCTTCCATCTCGCGCTGCGTCGCCACTTTCAGCGATTGCGACACCAGGCTCTGATACCCACCGCGGTCGGTTCCGAGTGGGCTCACAAAGCCGAAAGTCTGGTACAGCGTGAAGTCAGTTGATCGGTCGAAATTCGCGCGCACTTCAGGGACGCTGGCGCAGCCGCTCAGAGCCAGTGCCGACGCAGCCACGGCAAGTGGCATAAGGTACTTGATAAGACGGTTTTTCATGGTGCTGGTACTCCTTCGTTGAATCGGTCAAAGGCCCTCGCCTGGAGATCGATTGTGCGCCCGAATGGTCAACCTATTTCATGCGTGCGATCAATGAAACCCGCGCAACGAGGTCGGGTTTCACCGACTATTGATGGATATCAATCCGGCGTCATGGCTTGCATCATTAGAATGCCAAACGTCCAAGATATTCAGGTCGGTCGGCGGTGCGGAACTTTACAAATTAGAGATGAACTTTCTGTCATGTAGCCACTCAATCGGTCATGTGATGCGAGGATGAACGTAATGAACAAGAGACTGTTTGCAATCGCGACGGCGGCCCTGCTGCTCGTAGCGACCCAAGTTTGGGCGGGGCCGCCGCGTGGTGGCTACCATGGTGGGGGTTACCACCGTGGTGGCTATTGGGGGCCTAATGTAGGCATCTATTACGGCGGTTTCGGCTATGGGTACGGCTGGGGCTACCCTTATGTCTATGCGCCCATCGTGATTACGACCGAGTCGGTACCTCAGGTGCTGATCCAGCAGGACGCGCAGGTAGGCGCGGCGACTCAGAATGAGCCGCCCGCCAATTTCTGGTATTACTGCACGCAGCCGGCCGGGTACTTTCCTTATGTCCAGAATTGCAGTCAGCCGTGGATGAAAGTTGTGCCGCAGATTCCTTCCGATCAGGCCACAACGCCGCGCGCGGTTCCTTGAATCGAACGTCCATGAAGACAGTTGTGTTTCCCACGCTCTTGGCCTTGGGTGCCGCACTGGCGCTGGGCGGTTGTGCGGTGGCGCCGACCGCGCCGACGGTGATGGTGTTGCCGGGCGCGAACACCAGCCCGGCCCAGTTTCAGGCCGACACCATTGCCTGCCAGCAACAGGCGCGGGCTTTGCTGGCGGGCGATGTGCAGGCTGCCAACGATCAGGCGGCGGCCAATGTTGTTGTGGGTACCGCGATCGGTGCTGCAGTCGGCGCGCTCATGGGCCAGGGTTACCGTCACAGCAACGATGCGATTGCCTGGGGTGCTGGCACCGGTTTGTTGATTGGTAGCGCGGCCGCCGGTGGCAGCTCGCAGGCCTCGTCCTACAGTCTGCAGCAGCGCTTCAACATCGCCTATATGCAGTGCATGTACCAACGCGGCAACCAGGTGCCAGGGCAGGTCCGGGCCAGGCCTCCAGCGCCCAGTATGCCACCGCCACCACCCAATTACGTGCCACCGACCTACGTACCGCCGACCTATCCGCCAAGCGCTTATCCCGTGCCGATTTATCCGCCGCCAGGATATCCACCACCGAACTATCCGGCGCCGAAATGACTTTCAGCGGGTCGACCAGACCCGCGGTCTTGCCCGGCCGCGGCTTGGATCGCCACCAGCCGCGAACCGAAGCGGAAGTCGATACTTCTCAGGCCTGATCAAGCAGCAGGCGACAGTGGCGCACCGTCGCATCGTCGGGGTCGCGCGA
>CAIVLG010000021.1 GCA_903906695.1 uncultured beta proteobacterium
GGACTTTCTGGGCCAGGTCATTCTTGACAAGGATGAGTTCATCAAACCCGGCACGACGATGGACGCTCTGGCAGCACTGAAGCCGGCTTTTGAGCAGATGGGCGGCATGGGTTTCGATCAGGTGGCTTTGAGCCGTTACCCACAGGTGGAGCGCATCCACCATGTGCACCACGCCGGCAACTCAAGCGGCATTGTTGATGGCGCTGCCGCGCTGCTGATCGGCTCTGAGGCCGCTGGCAAAAGTCACGGCTTCACACCACGGGCACGCATCGTCGCCGCAGCGCTGAGCGGTGCCGACCCGACCATCATGCTGACGGGCCCGATGCCGGCGGCGCGCAAGGCGCTGGCCAAGGCCGGTTTGACAATCGACCAGATCGATCTATTCGAAGTCAACGAAGCTTTTGCTGCCGTCGTGATGCGCTTTATGAAGGAGATGAAAGTGCCGCATGACAAGGTCAACGTCAACGGCGGCGCAATTGCCATGGGCCATCCGCTCGGTGCCACCGGCGCCATGATTCTGAGCACGCTGATAGACGAACTGCACCGGCGCCAACTGCGCTATGGCATGGCCACGCTGTGCGTCGGCGGCGGCATGGGCATTGCCACGAGTGTGGAGCGTTGTTAATAACTTTGCGGGACAGGCCGCGGCTACGCGCAGCGAGCCAGCTCTGTCCTCAATCGATTGAGAGAAACCCATGAACACTATCAAATACCAACTCGACGACGGCATCGCAACCGTCACCTTTGACGAACCCGATTCACCGGTCAACACGATGTGCCTGCAGTGGCAGCAGGACATGTCGGCACTGGTGGCCCAGGTCTTGAAGGACAAGGACGCCATCAAGGGCATCATCCTGGCCTCTGCCAAGTCCACTTTCTTTGCCGGTGCCGACCTTAAGGGCGCGATGCGTTTGAAGGCCATCGATGCGAGCGCCATTTTCACCGAAATCGAATTGGTCAAGAAGAATTTTCGCGCCATTGAAACGCTGGGCAAACCGGTTGTGAGTTGCCTCAATGGGACGGCCCTGGGTGGCGGTTGGGAGGTGGCACTGATAGGCCACCACCGCATCGCGATCGACGACCGCAAGACCCAGTTCGGCATGCCCGAGGTGACACTCGGTTTGCTGCCTGGCGCCAGTGGCGTGACCAAGATGACACGTCACCTCGGTCTGATGGGGGCGCAGCCCTATCTGGTCGAAGGCAAGACCTTTTCACCCGCTGAGGCCAAGGGCCTGGGTCTGGTGCATGAGTTGGTGGCGCCTTCTGATAAGGTCTCGGCCGAGATGCGCGCCAAGGCCATCGCCTGGATCGCCGCCAACCCGGCGGCGCAGCACCCCTGGGAAGTCAAGGGCTACAAGGTACCTGGCGGCTTGCCATCGAGTCCCGCGGTGGCTCAGATGCTGGCTGTGGCACCGGCCATGATCAAGAAGCAGACACGCGGCCTGTACCCGGCCCCCGAGGCCATCATGGCCTGCATGGTCGAGGGCTTGCAGGTCGATATGGAGACCGCGCTGCGGATCGAGAGCCGTTATCTGGCCAAGCTCATGACCGGCGCCAATGCCCGTGCCATGATCAATACCTTCTTCTTCAATCTGAACGCGATCAAGAGCGCCCAGTCGCGCCCCGGCAAGGCGCCGCGCTTCAAGCCGACCAAGGTGGGTCTGCTCGGTGCCGGCGCGATGGGTGCCGGCATCGCCTTCGTCCAGGCCGCCAAGGGCATTGCCACGGTGTTGAAAGACGTGAGCCAGGAGCGCGCTGATGCCGGCAAGGCCCACAGCGCCAAGCTGACGCAGGCGCGTGTCGACAAGGGTCGTATGAGCGTCGACGACCAGCAAAAGTTGCTGGCACGCATTCAAGCCACCGACAAGCTGGCCGATCTGGCGGGCTGTGAGCTGATCATCGAGGCGGTGTTCGAAAACCGCGAACTGAAAGCCCAAGTCACGCAGGAAGCCGAGCCGATGCTGGCCGCCGGTGGCTTCTTTGCTTCCAACACCTCGACGCTTCCGATCGGCGGTCTGGCCATGGCGAGCCGGGCGCCAGAAAAATTCATCGGCATTCATTTCTTCAGCCCGGTCGACAAGATGAAGCTGGTCGAGATCATTCGTGGCAAGCAGACCGACGATGAAACGGTGGCGCGCGCCTTCGACTACGTGCAGGCGATTGGCAAGATGCCGATCGTGGTCAATGATTCGCGCGGCTTCTTCACCAGCCGCGTCTTCGGCACCTTTGTCATGGAAGGCGTGTCGATGTTGGGCGAAGGCATCCCGGCGCCGGCGATCGAGAATGCCGGCATGCAGTGCGGCATGCCGGTCGGCCCGCTCGCCGTGCTGGATGAGACGACCCTGAGTCTGAGCCTGCACGTGATGGAGCAGACGCGTGCCGACTTCGCGGCCGAGGGCAAGACCTATGTCGCCGGTCCGGGCGAAGCGCTGGTGGTCGAGATGGTGCGAAAGCACGGCCGTCCCGGGCGCGCCGGGGGTGGCGGTTTCTACGAATACCCGAAAGAAAAAGGCGCGAAGAAGTATCTGTGGCCACAGCTCAAGCCGATCTTTGAAAAAGCCGACGCTGCATGGAACATCACCGATCTGAAAGACCGCCTGCTGTACCGTCAGGCGGTCGAGACAGCGCGCTGCCTCAGCGAAGGCGTTTTGACCAGCGTACACGATGCCAATATCGGATCGATCTTCGGCATCGGCTTTCCGGCCTGGACCGGTGGTGCCATGCAGTTCATCTACGGCATGGGCATCGATACCTTTGTCAAACGCGCCGATGAACTGGCGGCACGCTTTGGCGCCGGCTTTGCGCTGAGCGACCAAGTCCAGGCAACCATCAAGCGCTTTGAGCCAGTCTATTGAGACCTTGAATCAATCGGTCATCCTGCGCGACCCCCGAGCCGGTGACATGGGCTGGGTGGTGCAGCAGCACGGCTGGATTTATGCCCGCGAGTACGGCTGGAACGCCGAGTTCGAGGCCTTGGTGGCCGACATCGTCGCCAGGTACTTGCGCCAGCAGCAGCCAGAGTGGGAGCGTTGCTGGATTGCCGAGCTGGAGGGCCAAAAAGTGGGCTCTGTCTTCGTGGTACGCAAGTCGAAAACCATCGCCCAGTTGCGCATGCTGATCCTGACACCCGAGGCGCGTGGCTTGGGTCTGGGCGCACGCCTGACCGACGAGTGCATCGCCTTTGCGCGCAGCAAGGGCTACCGGAAGATGATGCTGTGGACCAACAGCTGTCTGGACGCGGCGCGCCAGATCTACGCCCGTCGCGGCTTTAGTCTCGTCAAGAGCGAGCCCTATCACGGCTTTGGTCAGGACTTGGTGGGAGAGACCTGGGAGCTCAAGCTTTGATTCCCGATCATCCGCGTCCGGCCTCGCCGTCCGACCTGTTCTGGTCATTCACCTGGTTGGCGCTGCAGGGCTTTGGCGGCGTGCTGGCCATCGTGCAGCGCGAGTTGGTGGAAAAGAAGCAGTGGCTGACGCTTGAGGAGTTTGTCGAAGACTGGGCCGTCGCACAAATACTGCCCGGCCCCAATGTGGTCAACCTGTCCCTCATGATTGGGGACCGCTATTTTGGTCTGCGCGGCGCCCTGATGGCGCTGGCCGGCATTCTGACCTTGCCGTTGCTGGTCGTACTGACGCTGGCGGCGCTGTTCGCCGGTATTTCCGACGTGCCCGGCGTTGCCGGTGCGTTGCGCGGCATGGGCGCCGTGGCGGCCGGTCTGATCGCCGCCACCGGCATCAAACTGATCGCCGCCCTGAAGAGAAATGTCATGGGTCGCCTCGCCTGCGCAGCGCTGGCAAGCATCACATTTGTCGCGATTGCCCTGGCCCGGGTGCCCTTGGTGTGGGTACTGCTCGGTGTCGGTGGTCTGGCCTGCGCCTGGGCCTACCGTCAACTCGGTCTTGTCCGCGCCTCGGAGCGCGCAACATGATCATCACGCTGACTGCCACCGACTGGTTGGCAATGCTGACTCATTTTTTGGCACTCTCGCTGCTGGCAGTGGGTGGCGCCATCACCACGGCACCCGATATGCACCGTTACCTGGTGACGCAGCAGCATTGGCTCAGCGACGCGCAGTTCAACTCATCGATCGCGCTGGCTCAGGCCTCGCCCGGACCCAACGTCCTGTTCATCGCGCTGTTCGGCTGGAATGTGGGCATCAACGCCGGTGGTGGTGCGGCGGCCGGCCTGGTCGCCTGGCCCTACGCCGCGCTGGGCGTGCTGATTGCGATGATAGGCATCCTGGTGCCCAGCACCACGCTGACCTTTGCTGCCGCGCGCTGGGGACATCAAAACCGCGAACTGCGATCGGTGCGCGCCTTCAAGCAGGGCATGGCACCGATCGTCATTGCGCTGCTCATCTCGACTGGCTGGATTCTGTCGGCCAACCACGGCACGCTGGCGACCAGTTGGCCGCTTTGGCTGCTCACAGCAGCGACCGCCGTGCTGGTCTGGCGCACGCGAGTGCACATGCTTTGGCTGCTGGTAACTGGTGGTCTGCTGGGCTGGTTTGGCTGGGTTTAGGGTCTGTCAGGCGTCGCCTTGAGGTCGTAAAAATTCTGAATCAGGTCCCAGGCGACCTCGGGGTCGTCGACGTAGCTGAAGAGCGCCAGATCCTGCGGCGATATGGCGCCTTCCTCAACCATCAGATCCATGTCGATCAGGCGTCTCCAGTACTCGGTGCCGAAGAGAATGATCGGCACCGGCTTGGCCTTGCGCGTCTGCACCAGGGTGATGATCTCGAACAATTCGTCGAGTGTGCCAAAGCCACCCGGAAAGGCCACCAGCGCTTTGGCGCGCATCATGAAGTGCATCTTGCGCAGCGCAAAGTAGTGAAACTTGAAGCTCAGGCTGGGCGTGATGTAAGGGTTGGGCTGCTGCTCATGCGGCAGCGCGATGTTCAGGCCGACGCTGAGCGCCCCCATCTCGTGCGCACCGCGGTTGGCAGCCTCCATGATGCCCGGGCCGCCGCCGGTCGCGATGAAGAGTCGGTCTTCGCGCTGGCGATGCGCACTGTAGCCGGCCACCCGCCTTGCAAAAAGGCGCGCCTGCTCATAGTAGTGCGCGTTTCGCAGCTGCCGCTGTGCCAGGGCGAGGGCCGCGCCGTCATTGCTGAGCCGCGCCTGTTGCAGTGCCGCTTGCGCTTGCTCGGGCGAGGGGAAGCGGGCGCTGCCGAACACCACAATGGTGTTCTCGATGCCCTGCTCGCTCTGGTCCAGATCGGGCTTGAGCATTTCGAGCTGGAAGCGGATGCCGCGTGTCTCACGCCGCAACAGGAATTCGGGATCGGCGAAGGCCAGTCGATAGGCGTCCGACTCGAGCGGGTTTCCCCGATTTGAGTGGTTCTGAAGTTCTGCCCAGGCATCGGCCAGGCGACGTTCATTGAGGTGCTCGGTCTCGTTCATGGATAGACAATTAACGGTCTGCAAGGCGGGAACGCGCCCAGCGTTCAGCGCGACGCAGGCAGCTGACCCGGCGCCGCGGTGGGGGCCAGTGGCGCCACTGGAATTTGGGGTGCCGGACTTTCCAGAACTTCCCTCACATCACCGATGAAGTATTCGGTCTCACCAAAACACGATGACGGAATGAATCGGTGCTGCTTGTAGTCGAGAACGACGCGTCTGCCAGCCAGAAGGTTGATTTTTTGGGCAACTGATTCGTCGCGCACGGTGAATTCGAATTTATCGGGAATTGCGCCTGGCATCGTGACCATGGCGATCTCGCCCTCCCAGGTCTTGCACAGCCAACCCTTCCTGGACAGCTTTTGTACATAGCCGGCACGCTCGCCCTGCGAATAGCTCCAGTTCAGTGTCAGCCATAGCCAAGCAGAAGCCAGTAGCAGCAGGACGATGAGGATGATCGCGGCGACGCGCAGGATCTTGGATTTCATTGCAGTGTGGATTCCGGGTTGTCTTGATTTGATGATTTAAGGCCACCTCAGCTGCGCTGGCGCACCGCCTCAAAGAGGCAGACACCGCTGGCCACCGACACATTGAGACTCTCCACCGCGCCGCGCATCGGAATGCTGACGAGTTCGTCACAGGTCTTCGCAGTCAGGGCTCGAAGACCGTCGCCTTCGGCACCCAGCACCAATGCCACCGCAGCCCTCAGGTCAGTTTGGTAAATGCTTCTGGACGCCACGTCACTGGTGCCGATGATCCGGATGTCGCGTTCCTTGAGTTCGTTCAAGGTTCGCGCCAGGTTCGTAACCATGAAATAGGGCACGGTCTCGGCCGCGCCGCTGGCCACTTTGGCCACCGTGGCGTTGATGCCCGCGGCATGGTCCTTGGGCGCGATCACCGCATGCACACCGGCGCCGTCGGCAACCCGCAGGCAGGCACCCAGGTTGTGGGGGTCGGTCACGCCATCAAGCACCAGCAGCAAGGGCGCCTGGCGCTCGGCCAGCGGCAGCCCGATCTGCGCCGCTTCCAGTTGTTCCAGCAATTCGTCCAGCGATTTCACCGGCGCCAGTGGCTGCGCCCGAGCCGCCACGCCTTGGTGGCCATGAGCACCGCAGAGTTTGGCCAAGCGAACGCCATCGGCTTCAAGCAGGCGCACGCCGGCCTCATGGACTTTGTCAAGAAACTGCCGCATCCGGGCGTCGCGGCGCGCCGGGTCAAAATAGATTTCGATGATCGACTTGGGCGCCGTTTTCAGGCGCACGCCAACAGCATGAAAACCGAACAGAACTTTGGGAGAAGACATGCCCTGATTATCGCGGCTGGCCGCAGGCCCTAAGAGGTCCCGCAAACCACTGCACCCGCCCGCCATCTGACGCGTGCGTGAGCTTCAAAATGAACCGGAACTAACTGGCCTTGACCGCCAGTACCGGGCAGGCAACCGAGAGCAGAATATCCTGGGCCACGCTGCCCAGAATGAGTTTGCCCACCGCAGTGCGTTTTCTCAGACCCAGGATCAACAACGTGACTTTCTGCGATTCGACCAGGGCTTCAATTTCCTCGACCGCGCTCTTGCCTCGGACGAACAGTTTGAATTCCGCGTTCAGGCCAGAGTTGGCGAGCAACTGCTCGACCCGCTCGACGTCCTGGACATCGGCCATTGCAGGATCTTCCTGCCGGCCGCCCGGACTGGCATTGACCACCAGCAATCGTTCCTGTCGGCGTTTTGCAATTTCCAGACCTTTATCCAGGGCGGCTTGACCCTCGGGGCGTGGTACATAAGCTACAAGTATGGTCATCGTTTCTCTCCTTCTGCTGGGTAAGCCTTGCCAAGGCCCGTGCGACATGGGCCTGCGACAGATCATCCAAATAACCCGACCTGTTGCCTTCTGGAGGCAGTATAGAAGAAAATGCCTCCCAGACTGGACATCGGAGGTTGAAATGGGCATTGAAGAGTTCATGCGGGCGTACAAGCAGGCCTGGGAAACCAAGGACGAAGCTGCCTTCTGTGCGCTTTTCACCCCGGACGGGCTTTACCACAACACACCGTTCGCCACCCAGCGCGGCCGTGCGCAGCTGGCGGCCTATTGGCAACGCATCAAACTGCAGGATGACATTGAACTGCGATTCGAGGTTCTTGCATCGACACCGGACAGTGGAATTGCACACTGGCATGTCAGCTATCAGGTTGCTTCCGAGGAACTGTTTCAGATCTGGGCTGCATCGACCGGAACCAACCAGATTGCGCGCGAGCCCGGTGATCCGTTGCCGCGCATGACACTCGACGGTGTGCTGCAGGCATTCTTCCGCGACGGCCTGTGCAGGGAGTGCCAGCTGTGGTGGCACAGCATGCCCGAGCCAACGTAGCAAAACTTGACGCAGGACAGTGTGTTGGTGGCCGGCCGGTATTACGATGGCCGACGAGCCCTTCACATCAGTTTTCACTTTTCGGAGTTCTTGACATGAGTATCAACACAGTTGGCATCATCGGCGCCGGCACCATGGGTAACGGGATCGCGCAGGCCTGTGCGGTGTCAGGCATCAAGGTCGTCATGGTCGACATTTCAGAGGCGGCGGTAGCCAAGGGTATTGCCACCGTCGCAGGCAGTCTGGAGCGATTGATCAAGAAGGAAAAAATCAGCGCTGCGGAGCGCGACGCAGCGCTGGCGCGCATCAAGGGCAGCACCCGTTATGAGGATCTGAAATCGTCCCAACTGGTGATCGAGGCGGCAACCGAAAACCATGAACTCAAGGTCAAGATCCTCAAGCAGATCGATGCCATGGTGGCGCCGGACGTCATCATCGCCTCCAACACGTCTTCGATTTCGATCACCAAACTGGCCGCCGTAACAAGTCGCGCCGACCGCTTTATCGGCATGCATTTTTTCAATCCGGTTCCGATGATGGCTCTGGTGGAAATCATTCGTGGCCTGCAAACCAGCGACGCCACGCACGAAGCCGTACAGGCGATGGCCGTGGCGTTGGGGAAGACGCCAATCACCGTCAGGAACTCGCCAGGTTTTGTGGTGAATCGCATTTTGGTGCCAATGATCAACGAGGCTTTTTTTGTGCTGGCCGAGGGCCTGGCGACGCCGCAAGATATCGATGCCGGCATGAAGCTGGGCTGCAATCAGCCGATCGGTCCTTTGGCATTGGCTGACATGGTTGGCCTGGACGTCTGTCTGGCGGTGATGGAGGTGTACCTGAGCGAGTTTGGAGACAGCAAGTACCGCGCCTGCCCACTGCTCAAGGAAATGGTCGCAGCCGGGCGGTTGGGCCGCAAGACCGGACGCGGCGTGTACCAGTACTGACGGCAGCCAGTGGTGCGCTGCGCTGCTGACTTTTCTTGACCCAAGCCCCTGCCTCGTGCATTAACGCGTTCCGACTCCAAGTCTGGAAATTAGAGTGCTCAACCCTTGCAATAACTAGGGTTAACCC
>CAIVLG010000022.1 GCA_903906695.1 uncultured beta proteobacterium
CATGCTGCGGGCGTGAATGCCCGTGAGCATGCCTGTTTGCACGAACAGCGGCATGATGTCCATCACCCGAATGCCGTGGTCCTGCCATTCGATGTTCAGTGCCTCGGTCAATCCTCTGATAGCGAACTTGGTGGTGGAGTACGTTGCCAGCGAGGCTTGTCCGTAAATCGCCGCAGTCGAGGATAAGTTGATGACGCGCGCTCCCGGTGTCTTTGCCAGATAGGGCTTGGCCAGGAAACAGCCATTGAGCACGCCTTTGAGATTGATGTCGACCACGGTGTGGTGGCGCTCAAGTGGATTGTTCTCAGTCAGCCAATGGGTCTCTCCCAACTCCGCGCTCAGTGCCGCCAGGCCAGCTTCGTCGATGTCAGCCAGACCCACAAACCATCCGCGCTGCTTGAACAGGCGGGCCGTTGCACGGCCAATGCCGGTAGCGGCACCGGTGATGAATGCGCAGGGTCGGGAATCCATGTTGATCTCAGGGAAGAATTGCGCCGGCATTGAGTCGCAACTGCAATGCATGACTATGAGAAACCAGGGTCGGCTTGGCGTTATGAAGCCCCAATGCACGCAAGCGCTGCGCCATGGGATGCTGGCTGTCTTCGGATACCGTGACCCGCAGCGACCCCGGCAAGCAAGTCTGAGCCCCGCCACGGGTGTTGACCAGGGTGCGCAGCATGTTCCCGTTGTGGCGGGAATACAAGACGATGTCCAGCAGCGGATCCGGTACGCCGATGCCTGCTTTGCCCGACAGGCGAACCAGATCCTTGCGAGTGGCTGGATCGGTTACGACCCCATCAAACTCGTTGCCCTTCAAGGAAAAGCCAATCGGTGTCACAAACTTGGGGTAGCCCCAAATCTCACGGCCGGCCGCGCAAGCCGCAGGCGTCGTAACGGGCAGGTCAATGACGCAAAAGCCGACCGGTGCCTTGTCCAATGCGTTCATCATCGACAGCAAGGGAAACATCGGCACCTTGGTGCCATTGGGCACCGTGGCAATGGCGACGCCCACTTCGTTGTAGTCGGCAATCGATGTTTCACGGTATTGATAAAACGCCATGGCTACCAGCGCTTTCCCGCCGAAGATCCGCACAGCCTGCAAGCCTTGATCAGCAACAAGTGCTTGCGCCTTGTCAAAATCGACGCGGAACAAGGCCATCATGATGGAGTCGTTGCAGTACAGGATTGGCATCTGCACGTCTCCCTCCGTGCTCGTGAAGGTGTTGCGTGGATATTGAAAAAAATATCCTTGTCCCAATGATTGCCGCTCATGCTCATACTCCTACGCTGTGGTTAAAGTCCAGTAGCTGCGCTTGCCAATCTTTAGTCATGGACAAACGGTTGATCTGGTTCGTGCCCTCAAATATCCGGGTCAGTCGGACATCCCGGAAGATTTTTTCGATTCTGTTCTCGTGCTTTCCACCGTGGTCGGCGAGCAGGTCCATCGCCATCTCACAGACGCGCTGAGCCCGATCTGTTGCATGGAATTTGCAGAGAGAGGCATTGAGTTGTCTGGGTCGCCAGGCGGCCTTCGCCTCTTGCCAGACCAGGCTGCGTATGGCGCGGGTTTCGGCCACCATGGTTGCCAGATGCAGCTGGACGTCCTGATAGTGGATCAGCGCCCTGCCACCGACTTTGTAGTGCCGGGCAAACTCCACGGCAGTCTCCGTGGCTGCTCGGGCAAAGCCAACGCCCGTGGACGCCACAGGGATTCGCGACGCATTGAGCGCGGCGCGATTCAGAACCCAGCCTTTGCGCAACCCACCAATGATGCGATCCGTTGGAACAAAAACATTGGTCAGTTCAATCTCGGCCGCCCCTGATGCACGCATGCCCATCTTGAGCTCCGTGCGCGCCACCTTGTACCCAGGGTCGGAACAATCAACGTAGAAGCAGGTCCACGATTCCATCCCTTCACCCTGCAAGGCTGCGAATACAGTTGCTGTTTTGGACAGATCGCCACCGCTGATGTAGCACTTTCGGCCATTGAGCAGATAGCCACCATCGGTCGGCGTAGCGACAACGCCGGGGCGATAAACCTCCGCCCCGTGCCCTTCCTCTACATCAGAGCCGGCGCCTGGCTCCGTGATCGCAAAGGCGATCAAATGCGGCTCACCGCGCTCACAACTGCGATAGGCCGGCGCCAAATAGCGCAGCATGGCGTTCACGCTGCCGGACAGGAGCAAGGGCATGCCACCGAGATGATGCGCCGACAGCAATAACATCAAGCCACCGCAGGCACGACTGAACTGCTCCACGATCAGGCTGCACTGCCAGATCGGCGCGTGCGGCACCGTGCTCCAGGGCAAGCTGCCCAGCGGTGCCGGCATGAAATAGCTCAGCCATCCTTGTTTGCCAGCCTCGCAAGGAATTCGATGCGCCGTTGGGTGACACTGCCCTGCGGGCAGGTGAGCGCACAAGTCCAGTTCATCAGCGGCAGGCATGATGTGCTGCTCGGCGAAAGTGCGTGCACGTCGGCGCTGTTTGGCCAGTGCGCGCGGCAAGCGCGCGAAGTCTGTTTCCCACAAATCGTTGATCGGGTAGTCTGTCAGCATCCGTCCGACAAGAGGCAGATTGCTGAACTGCCAGTGGGGTGACAGGCGATGGTCTGCGGGCAAATGCCCTTCATGGCTTTGCATGTTCATAAAGAGGCTCCAGTCCAACCAGCCAGAAAGGCGTGAATTTCTCGTGTGCCGCCCGCGATCAGCTTGAGCATGTTCTGGTCGCGCAGCAGTGTTTCTGCCCCTGCATCACGCATGTACCCGATGCCGCCATGGACCTGAACCGCCTGATTGGCAGCATGACAAAGCGCCGGGCCAAGGTTTGCCCGAGCGGCTGCAACCCTGCGGACATCGAGTTCATCAACCGGTTGGGAAAAGGCCGCCAGTGCAATGTCATTCCATTTCTAATTCACAAATGAAGGTAAAAATGCACCAATGATCCATGGCCAGGATACGATAGAGCCTACAGTGCCGGGGTCG
>CAIVLG010000023.1 GCA_903906695.1 uncultured beta proteobacterium
ATCGGGCGCGGCACCACCAGGTTGGTCAGCAGTTTGTAGTTGTCGGCATTGGACTGAAGTGCGGGATCGATTTGCATGAGGGCGGCTCCGGTGGGAATTGGAACGGATGATAGCGGGGATCCCAACATTTGCATTGAAAATACAGAAATCTGTATACTTGAACCGATGAAGACCACGCTCGATATACATGACGCGCTGCTGATCGAGGCCAAGGCTCTGGCGGCGCGCCAGCGGCTGAGCCTGACCCGGCTGATTGAAGAGGGGCTGCGCATGCGGCTCGGGGCTGCGCAGGACCCTGGCGCCAAGCCACGCCGAGCCATGCCCGTCTGCAAGCCCAAAGGCGCGCGTGCGGGTAAATTCAATCCGGATCTGAGTGGACTGAGCACCCGCGAAATGCTCGATGCGCTTGACCAGAATCCGAGCGATGCTGCCTGATGTGAATGTGCTGGTGGCAGCGCACCACAGCAGTCACCCGCACCACCGCATCGCAGCGCAATGGCTGCAAGGCACGCTGGCCAGTGCCAACGGCCAGGTCATGCGTTTGCCCATGGCCGTGCTCAGCGGATTCTTGCGCCTGGTCACCCATCCCAAAATTTTCGGCCAACCGTCCACGGCTGCGCAGGCGGTTGACTTCATCGACTGGCTGCTGGATGACCCCGCTGTGCGCCTGCTGGACAGCACACAGGAGTGGCCCAGCCTGAGGCAACTGGTGCTGGATAAAGCGATGAGCGCCAACCAGATTCCCGATGCCTGGCTGGCAGCCCTGGCGCTAAGTCTTGGCGAGCCTTTTGTGACATTCGACAAAGGCTTCCGGAGCTTACTGCCACCGTCCTTGCTGGTGCTGCTTCGCACGGCGTAGACATGGAGCCAAGGAAATCGGCGCGGGGCTACTGGCAGAAATACAGCGCCAATCAGGAGTGAAATTGAAATGAAGCTAGCCTACCCTTACACCGCCACGCCACAGCAGCCAAGTGGGTACTTTGTGCAGTTCGTTGACTTTGAGGAAGGCATCACTGAAGGAGAGACGCTGGAAGAAGCCGCTTTCAATGCCGCCGAGGTTCTGTCTGGCGTGCTGGCCTACCGAATCGATCATGAGCAGGCGGTACCTGTGCCCTCGGCAGCCGAAGGTCGCCCGCTCGCGTCACCGAGCGCAGCCGTACAGTCGTCGCTGCTCTTGCGCGAAGCGCGCGGGGATCGGCCCATGTCGGAACTGGCGCGCACGCTGCAAACCTCGTGGGCGGCGGCCCAGCGGCTGGAAGACCCGCACCACTGGCCGAGCCTCAAGCAGCTTGATCGCGCCGCCCGCGTGCTGGGCAAACGTCTGGTGCTATCGCTGGAGTAGAGCAGATCTTTACTTGCCGACTTTTTGCGCAGTTCATTTCTTCCGCTGAACAAAAACGACCTTATCCACCACAGCGCCACTCTTGTCATCCTGCTTGAGAATGATTTCTGCATCGTAAGCCTCGGCGGCCTTGAACTGCGCCTGGGTGGACACCTCTTTGACCATTTTGAACCCTGACCACAGGGTGCTGATGGCACTGATCAGCAGGAATGGATTCTTCGCCGCCACGGTCGGTGCGGGCTGCACGACTTTCACCGAACTACCACCGGACTGAACGGAGACCATCCAGTTTTGCAGACGCTCCGGCATGGCGCTGGGGGTGACCCGGTCATAGAAAGCAACCTCCACCTTAGGCAGCGGTGCCGACAGGGAGGCGGCCAGTTCCTGGTCAAAGATCGACCAATCCATGAACTGCAGCGCTGCCTTGGGTGGCCCGGAACTGGCCGACTGCATCGGGCTGGATTCGCAAGCGGCCAGCGCAACAGTCAATGCCACGATGAATGCCAGGATTTGTACCTTCTGACTCTTCATGGATTGCGCTCCCTGTGGTGGTTGTGGATGGCGTCATTGTCCGCCTTAATTGAAGGACCAACCACGAAGGGTGCTTTGAAAAACTCATCGCTTGGCCCGATAATCCACTCTAAGATCAGGAGATGAGATGCCAATTTACGAATACGCCTGCGCCGGATGTGGCCACAAGTTTGAAGCACTGGTTCGATCCGGCACGACCCCAGAATGCCCGGACTGCCATTCAACCGAGCTCAACAAATTACTGTCGGTTTTTGCAACGACACAGACATCGGCCCAGACTGCGCCGATGATGCCGAGTCCGTGCGGTTCGTGCGGCCACCCGGACGGACCGGGCGGCTGCGCCTTCAGTCAAGGGGCAGCCGCCTATTGAGGTAGCTGCGTTATATCAAGGTCGGACGGCCTGAAAAGGATCATCATGGCCCCATCTACAGTGGGAACTTGCCATGAAACAGAAGATAGTGTCCGTCAGCACCCGGAACAGCGACTCTGGTCACGACATCCGTGCCGGTGCAGTATCACGCAGAGGCGCTCTGCGCTTGAGCGGACTGGTCGGCATCGGCGCGCTGGCACCGCATCTGCTGAGCGCCTGTGGGGGTGACGGTGAAGCGGCGCTGGATCCGCGGATCGGTTTCAGCTACCCCGATGTGGCCGACTACAGCACCCTGAGCTGGACCGACGCCTTCAGGGCGGCGCATGACAAGTTTTCGCGCGAGTACGCCTTCGGCGAGTGGAAAGGGGTGGACTGGCCCGGCCTCTACAACAGGTATCAAGCACGCATCCTGCAGGCCCAGGCTGCTGCCGACGAAGGCGCCTACTACCTTGCGCTGCACCAGTATGTTTGTTCGATCCCGGACGGCCACCTCGGCCTCACGGCCAAGGACAGCGCCGTGCCGACAGCACTGGCGAAGGCGCTGGCGGGCGGCGGCTTTGGTATGGCCGTGGCCGAACTCGACGATAGACGGGTCGTCGCAGCGGCGGTGATCCCCCACGGTCCGGCCGACCTGGCTGGCATCGCAGTCGGCGCCGAGATCATCGGCTGGGACGGGCAAGCGGCGAGAGTTGCCATCGGAAGCATCGATGTCGGCGCCATCCCCTACAAAATTCTGACCGGGGCCCCAGGCGGCGAGTCGCCACAGGCCACCCGCGAGCACTATCGACTGGAGCAAGCCAGGCTGCTGACCCGTGGCGCCGTCGGTGCCGCGATCGAAGTTGTTTTCAGGAACCCCATCTCACCCATGTCACGCACGGCCAGCCTCGTCGCGGTCGATGACGCCGGGCAGACGTTTTCGCTGCTGAACTTTGCGGCACGGCCTGAGCTCTCGGACCAGATCGACTATCGCATCCTGCCGCAAGGCTACGGCTATGTGTTGGTGCGGATGGAACACGACCTCGCCAATCCTTCCGATCCGACCCGGATCTACCAGGAATTCCGCAAGGCCGTTGCCTCGTTTGTGAACGCCAAAGTGCCGGGCGTCATCATCGACTTGCGCGGCAACTACGGCGGCTCGGATCAACTGGCCGCCGACATGTGTGGATTCTTCTACACGACGCCCTCTTTCTACGAGGCGCAGGAGTACTTCGACAAGCGCGATGGCCACTTCCTGCGCATCACGCTGTCTGAACGTGGTCCCGATCCTTTTGTCAGCCAGCTTTCGATCGTGCCGCAAAGTCCGTATTACGCCGGACCGGTGGTGGTTCTGGTCAATCCATTCACCAAGAGTTCCGGCGAGGGTCCACCCCTGTACATCTCGCAACTTGCGAGCGGCAAGGTGATCGGCTTCCACGGCACCAACGGCTCGTTCGGCATGGTCGGAGGCAATATCGCGCTGCCGGGAGGCTACGCGATCGAATATGCCTTCGGCCGCTCGGTCGATCAGCGTGGGCGTATTCAGCTTGACAGCAGGGATGGCGTCGGCGGAGTGGCTCCCAACCTGCGGGTGCCCATGACGATCGATAACGTGCTCGCGTTTGCCGCGGGAACCGATGTCGTGCTGGAGTACGCCATCACCTACCTCGGTAGCAGCGCCAGCCGTTAACATGGGGCCCGGTAAACACAAAACTCATGACCCAAACCGCACCGCAAAGAGACAAGCTTGAAAAGCCCTCGCTGATCTATCCGTTCGACCAGGCACCCGAAACCGGCAAGGTGATCACGGTGGCACCCGGCGTGGTCTGGATGCGCATGCCGCTGCCCTTTGTGCTCACTCACATCAATGTCTGGGGCCTGGAAGATGAAGGCGGCTGGGCCATCGTCGATACCGGCATGCGCACCGATGAAACGCTGGCCGCATGGCGCGAGCTGTTTGCCAACGCAACCGAGCAGCGTCCGCTGACGCGTGTCTTTGGCACCCACATGCACCCGGAC
>CAIVLG010000024.1 GCA_903906695.1 uncultured beta proteobacterium
CAAGAAAGGTATGGAGCTGGCGGTCGATGAAGTCAACGCCAGCGGCGGCGTCAATGGCAAACAGGTTGAGCTGATCACGCGTGATGACAACGCCAATCCGGGCGACGCCGTGCGTGTTGCCGAGGAGTTGATCTCGCGCGAGAAGATCGACGTGCTGATGGGCACCTTCCTGTCCAACACCGGCCTAGCCGTGGCCGACTTTGCCAAGCAGAAGAAATTCTTCTTCCTGGCCGGTGAGCCGCTGACCGACAAGATCATTTGGGGCAGCGGCAACAAGTACACCTACCGACTGCGCCCGGGCACCTACATGCAGGCCGCCATGCTGGTGCCGGAAGCGGCCAAGCTGAAGAAGAAGCGCTGGGCCCTGGTGTACCCCAACTACGAGTACGGCCAGTCCGCGGTAGCTGCTTTCAAGCAGTTGCTCAAGGCGGCACAGCCTGACGTCGAGTTTGTCGCCGAGCAGGCGCCGCCGCTGGGCAAGCTCGACGCCGGCAGCGTGGTGCAGGCATTGGCCGATTCCAAGCCGGACGCGATCTTCAACGTGCTGTTTGGCGCCGATCTCTCCAAGTTCGTGCGTGAAGGCAATACCCGTGGCCTGTTCCAGGGCCGTGAAGTGGTCAGTGTGCTGACAGGTGAACCCGAGTACCTGGACCCGCTGAAGGAAGAAGCACCGAACGGCTGGATCGTGACCGGCTATCCCTGGAACGGTATTCAGACGCCTGAGCACAAAGCTTTTCTGGCGGCCTACCAGGGCAAGTTCAAGGACTACCCGCGTCTGGGTTCTGTCGTGGGTTACTCCGCTGTCAAGTCCATCGTGGCCGGTTTGAAGAAAGCCGGTAGCAGCGACACCGAAAAATTGGTGGTGGCCTTCAAGGGTCTGCAGGTTGACACCCCGTTTGGCAAGATCACTTATCGTGCCCAGGACAACCAGTCCACCATGGGTGCGTTTGTCGGCAAGACCAAAAACGACGGCAGCAAAGGCGTGATGGTTGATTACAGCTATTTCGACGGCGCCAAGTACCTGCCGTCGGACGCCGAGGTGGCCAAGCTGCGCGCGCCTGACTGAGAGGACGAACTGGCCAACGAGCCCGCGCGGTAGAAGGAGCGTAATGGATTTCTCAGGCTTTTTGGCCCAGTTGCTGAACGGGCTGGCCGGTGCCTCGTCACTGTTTTTGGTCGCGGCCGGCCTGTCGCTGATTTTTGGGGTCACGCGCATCGTCAATTTTGCGCACGGCTCCTTCTTCATGGTGGGTATTTATGTGGCCTACAGTCTGGTGGCGCGGCTGGGTGACGTGATCGGTTTCTGGCCCGCAGTTGCGTTGGCACCGCTGGTGGTGGGCGTATTCGGAGCCTTGATTGAAATGACACTGCTGCGGCGTATCTACAAGGCGCCAGAACTGTTCCAGTTGCTGGCAACGTTTGCCCTGGTGCTGGTGATCAAGGACGCGGTGCTCTGGTTCTGGGGGCCTGATGAACTGCTGGGTCCGCGCGCGCCGGGCCTGCGCGGTGCGGTGCAGATCCTGGGACGTTCCTTCCCGTCCTACGACCTGTTCATGATTGTGGTGGGTCCGGTGGTGCTGGGCCTGCTCTGGTTGCTGCTGACGCGCACGCGCTGGGGCACGCTGGTGCGGGCCGCGACGCAGGACCGTGCCATGGTCAGCGCGCTTGGCGTGAACCAGGCCTGGCTTTTCACGGCGGTCTTTGCTTTGGGTGCCTTGCTGGCAGGACTCGGTGGCGCCCTGCAACTGGCGCG
>CAIVLG010000025.1 GCA_903906695.1 uncultured beta proteobacterium
CCCACTGCCGGTACGTGGCGCCCCGCAGACAGACCGGCCAATCGCCGCCGAACACGACGCGGTCCGGTCCGAATACGTCCAGGCAGTGGGTGACGATCGGGGACAGATCGTCCGCGGTCCAGTTCGGCGAAACGCCGGCCACGATGCCGGAAATCTTGCCGATCACATTCGCCCGCTTGGCGAACTGCTCCATGTTTCGCCTCCAGACGTCAGGCTCGTGAGACGGGGCCTTGTCGCCGCGCGCCTTGCCGAAGGCCTGCACGTCGGCATTGCCGCAATGGTCGACAATGAATCGCGTGCCGGGGCAGAGGTCGACCAGTTTCACGCCGTCGCCCAGGTCGCCGGGGCGCAGGCAGATGTCAAAACTCCACCCGACTTCACCCAACAGACGAATGCCGCGGACGAAGGCGGGTTCCAGGCAGAACCCGGCCTTGGTCCCGCCGTGCAGGACTTGGCGGACGCCTTTGACGAAGGGACTGGCCTTGAAGCGGTTGACGTACGCTGCAAATTCGTCCGCCGCCGGCCGTCCGCCGATGACGGCGGCGACCGTGGGATGCTGCTGGCTGCGGCACAGCACCTGGCGACGCAGCGCGACTTTGACGGCACGGTGTACCTGATCTTTCAACCGGCCGAGGAGGGCGGCGGCGGCGCGCGCGAAATGATCAAGGACGGGCTGTTCGACGAGTTTCCGATGGACGCGGTGTTTGGCATGCACAACTGGCCGGGTTCTGAAGTTGGCAAATTTGCCGTCAGTCCGGGACCGGTGATGGCATCGAGCAATGAGTTCAAGATCACGATCTACGGCAAGGGCGCCCACGCCGCCGCGCCGCACAATGGCCTGGACCCGGTGCCGGTGGCGTGCCAACTGGTGCAGTCTTTTCAGACCATCATCAGCCGCAACAAGAAACCGATCGATGCCGGTGTGATTTCGGTCACCATGATTCATGCGGGCGAAGCCACCAACGTCATCCCCGACCACTGCGAGTTGCAGGGTACGGTGCGCACTTTTTCGCTCGAAGTGCTGGACCTGATCGAGCAGCGGATGAAGGGCATTGCCGAACATACCTGCGCCGCTTTTGACATGCGCTGCGAGTTCGAGTTTGTGCGCAACTACCCGCCGACCACCAACAGCGCCGCCGAGTCCGAGTTTGCGCGCAAGGTGATGCAGAGCATTGTGGGCGCCGACAATGTGCTGGTGCAGGAGCCGACCATGGGGGCGGAAGACTTCTCGTACATGCTGATGGCCAAGCCGGGTTGCTATTGCTTCATTGCCAACGGCGACGGCACGCACCGCGACAGTGGGCATGGTCAGGGCCCGTGCATGCTGCACAACCCGAGCTATGACTTCAATGACGAAATGATTCCGCTCGGTGCCACCTACTGGGTGCGGCTGGCCGAGGAGTGGCTGAAGCCTGCGGCTTGAGGATTGCGCAACATGATGAATGTGCCTGAAGCCTTCTCCAGCAGCTACGCACAGGCGCGTGGCAAGTTTTTTGCTGCTGCTGTCGCTGCCAATCTGGCCGTCACTTCGCATGTCCACCCGCGTGCCGGGCGCGATGGCGAGGCATTGGCGATGGACGTGGTGCTGGATGGCTCGCCAGCGGCAGAGCGTTTGCTGATCGTTAGCAGCGCCTGCCATGGTGTCGAAGGCTATTGCGGTAGTGGCGTGCAGGTGTTTGCCTTGCATGACGAAGAGTGGCGCAAGAAGGTCCGCGACCAGGGGGTGGCCGTGCTGTATGTGCATGCACTGAACCCGTTTGGTTTTTCGCATGTGCGCCGGGCAACCCACGAAAACGTCGATCTGAACCGCAATTTTCATGACTTCAATAAGCCGCTGCCGGTAAACCAGGGCTATCGAACTGTTCAGTCCTTGCTGCTGCCCGAGCGCTGGCCACCCGATGCCGACAATGCCGCCGCCATTGCCGACTTTGTTCAGAAGTATGGCGCTGGAGCTTTTCAGTCGGCCGTCTCAGGCGGGCAGCACGAGTTTCCCGATGGTCTTTTTTTTGGTGGCACCCAGCCAACCTGGAGCAACCGGACGATACGCCAGGTGCTGCGCGACCATGGCCGCACGGCGCGCAAACTGGCCTGGATCGATTTGCACACCGGTCTGGGGCCCAGTGGTGTCGGCGAGCGCATCTTTGCCTGCAGGGATGACAAGGCCGCGTTTGCCCGCGCCAGCCAGTGGTGGGGTGGCAATGGCGCAACGCCGGTGACCTCGATTTACGACGGCTCGTCCACTTCTGCATTTCTCACCGGCTTGATGTGGATGTCGGCGTATCAGGAATGTCCGCAGGCCGAGTACACCGGTCTGGCCATGGAATACGGCACGCTGCCGTTCCCGGAAGTGACGCAGGCGCTGCGCGCCGAGCATTGGCTCAACAACCATCCCGAGGCTTCAGCCGACGAGGCCAGGCAGATCAAGCAGCAAATGATGGATGCTTTTTACACCGATACCGACGTCTGGAAGGAGGCCATCATCAGCCAGGCACGCCAGGCGTTGAGCCAGGCGGTGGATGGGCTTAGCGCCTGAGTCGATTCAGCCACGCAGCCAGAGTCAACGGTTCTCGGCTGCTGTGAAGACAGCCCAGCACGGTTACAGCATCGCCTGAAATGGCGTAAATCAATGCGTAGGGGAAACGCCGCAAAACCAGGTGGCGCACCTCGTCAGCAATGCGTTGGTACAGGAACGGATTGCTGCGCAAATGACCCTCGACACGGGCAACTTCGTCCATGAAGCGCGCTGCCACTGTTTCACCGGCCTGGTCCCGGTACCAGGCAAAGGCCTCTTTCACTTCGTGGGCAGCGAACCCGGTGTAGCGGACTTGATACGCCATCAACTAAGGCCAAGCGAGGTCCGGATCTGGCTGAGCGTGAGGGTCGGTTCATCTGGATGGGCCACGTGGTAGGCCATGCGCTCTTGCGCGGCATGCCGATGCGCATCGTTGGCAACAAAGCCCTCTTGCTCGCTGGTGACACTTGCAATCAGGTCCTGTGCCAGTTGAAGGCGCTCTATCGCCGGCAATTGCGCGAGTTCGACGCTCAATGATGCTTGCATGAGTGAAGCCTTTCAGTTTGAAATATCGGTGACTGGGTATCAAATATTACGGGATTGCGAGTCAGGCCGTCACTTGATTCAAGCCGCAAAGCGGCGCTCTGCCATTTCCAGCAAGCCGTCAAAAATCAGGTTGTCGACCAGTTCGAATTGCACCGACATGCTGGGTGCCATCTTCCAGCCGGCGCCACCGGCCATGATGCACTTGGGTTCAATGCCGCAATGGTTGCGCACATGCTGCACCATCCGCTCGACTGCGCCGGCAATGGCATAGGTGCCGCCGCTGGTCAGGGCATCGCTGGTGTTGGTGGGAAACTCGCGCACATCGCCGGTCGGTACGCGCAGCCCGGCGGTGCCGGACTCGAGTGCGCGCAGCATGATGCCGTGGCCCGGCAGGATCAGGCCGCCGAGGAACTTGCCGCTCGCATCAATCGCGTCAACCGTCACTGCGGTACCGATCATGACCACCACCAGCGGTCGCGCCGGACCCTGAGCCAGTGCTCGGTGCCAGGCACCGATCATGGCCACCCAGCGGTCGGCGCCGAGTCGCGTCGGATAATCGTAGCCATTAATGATGCCGGCTTCTGCGGCGCTGGGCACAACCCATTGTGCAGCGACATCCCAGATTTCCATTTGGTCCTCGACCCGGCGGCGGACCGCATCGCCAGCGACGACGCAGCCCAGCATGCGCTCGGGAGTTGTCAGTGTGGCCCAGGCACCTTCGGCCAGCCGGTCGATGTTTTCCAGAAATTCGGCGCCTTGTGCCAGCAACGGGGCGTTCGCACGCGGATTCTGGTAGAGAGCCCATTTGAGACGGGTGTTGCCGACATCGATTGCCAGAAATTTCATGCGCTGATTATCATCGCGATCATCAGCCCTGGCGCCAGGGCAGACCGTGGTAACGCCAGCCACCGAGGTTCCCGCGTTGCCCCTGCGGGTCCGGGCTGCCTTCGAAGCCTTCGAGTATGTTGTAAGCCACCAGGCCCAGTTCCGTGGCACGCCGGGCAGCGGCGATCGAGCGAACGCCACTGCGGCACAACAGCAGCACTTTCTTGTCGGCAGGTACTGCAGCCATCAGTTGCGCGTCAAAGCGGCTGTTCATCGCCATGCTGGGCCACTGCTTCCAGGCCACGGGGATGGCGCCCGGCACGAAGCCGACCCATTCAAGTTCGGCATCGCTGCGCACGTCCACCAGCACCGCCTCACCGTTTTGCCACCATTCGAATGCGAGTTGCGGCGCGACGTCTCCGGCGTAGTCGTTTGCCATGGCTAGACGATCCTCACGCTGAGGCCAGGCAGGCCGTCGATGTGCATTTCGATCACATCGCCGACCATCACCGGGCCTACGTTTTCGGGGGTACCGGAGTAAATAATATCGCCCGGGAACAGCTCGAACGCCTGCGACAGGTTGGCGATCTGTTCCGCCACCGACCACATCATCATGTTCAGGTCGGCGCTTTGCTTGGTTTGTCCGTTGACCTTGAGCCAGATCGCGCCCTTTGTGAAGTGGCCGGTCTGGGCCACTTTGTGAATGGCACCGATGGGCGCCGACTTGTCAAAACTCTTGCCGATTTCCCAGGGCTTCTTCTGGTCGCCCATGAAGCGCTGCAAGTCGCGCCGCGTCATGTCCAGACCCAAGGTGTAACCAAACACCAGTTCGAGCGCTTTTTCGACCGGGACGTTTCGTCCGCCCTTGCCAAGTGCCGCCACCAACTCGGCTTCGTAGTGGTAGTTTTTGGTCAGCGATGGGTAGGGATGGTCGGCGACCGTGCCGGCGGCCACATACTGGATGGCATCGGTTGGCTTCTGGAAGAAGAAGGGCGGCTCGCGTGTCGGGTCGGAACCCATCTCGCGTGAGTGAGCGGCGTAGTTGCGTCCGATGCAGTAGATGCGTCGCACCGGGAACACCTCATCGGAGCCGATGATCGGAATGTAGGTGGCCGGCACCGTGAAGGGCGTCCTGGCCTGTTGCTGCGCCACGCCGGGTGTGGCGCAGCCGAGCAGGGCGCCGCTGCTGAGCAAAGCCGTGCCGTGGAAAAAATCGCGTCTGTCCATTGAAGTCTCCTTTGCGACGAAATTCTAGTCCGGTCGTGGTTTTCACCTAGTACTGTAAGGCACGATCCTTTGGATAATGGCCTTATGAATGGCGAGGCCATCGTTTGAATTCAACAACACTGGAGACCGGCATGAAATTATCAAGGAATATTCTTTTTGGTTCGCTTACTCTGGCAGTCGCAGCCCTGAGCTTTGCTGCAGATCCGATCAAGATCGGCGTCGACGGACCTTTCACTGGCGGCTCGTCCTCGATGGGGGTGAGTATGCGTGATGGTGTGCGACTGGCCACCGCTGAAATCAACAAGGCCGGCGGCGTGCTCGGGCGCCAGATTGTGCTGGTCGAGCGCGACGACGAGGCCAAGAACGAGCGCGGCGTGCAAATCGCCCAGGAACTGATCAACAAGGAAAAGGTCGCTGTCGTGGTTGGCTACATCAACACCGGCGTGGCACTGGCTTCGCAGCGCTTCTTCCAAGAGGCCAAGATTCCGGTCATGAACAACGTCGCCACCGGCTCCATCGTGACGCACCAGTTCGATGACCAACCCGAGAACTACATCTTCCGCAATGCCGCACACGACAGCATTCAGGCACCGATGGTGGTCGAGGAGGCGATCACCCGCCGCGGCTACAAGAAGGTCGCGATTCTTGCCGACTCCACCAACTACGGTCAGCTTGGCCGCGAGGACTTGGAGAAGGCGCTCGCGCTCAAGGGCGTCAAGGCGGTGGCGGTCGAAAAATTCAACATCAAGGATGTGGACATGACGGCCCAATTGCTCAAGGCCAAGGAAGCCGGTGCCGAAGTTGTGCTGACCTATGGCATTGGCCCTGAACTCGCGCAAATTGCCAACGGCATGACCAAGCTCGGCTGGAAAGTGCCGATGATAGGCAGCTGGACCCTGTCGATGGCCAATTTCATTGACAACGCAGGCCCCGGCGGCGAAGGTGCGCGCATGCCGCAGACCTTCATCCAGGAGCCGACCACACCCAAGCGCCAGTCCTTCATCATCAACTATCTCAAGACCTTCAACCCGAAGAACGCGCGCATCGACTCGCCGGTCTCCGCCGCGCAGGGTTATGACTCGATCTATCTGCTGGCCGCCGCCATCACCCAAGCCAAATCGACCGAAGGCCCCAAGATCAAGGCCGCTCTGGAAAACCTGCAAGC
>CAIVLG010000026.1 GCA_903906695.1 uncultured beta proteobacterium
CGCCTGTCGCAAATCGTCGATGGCAAATGGAAAGTGGTGTCGGACTACATCAACTGAGATGTTCTAGACCACAGTCTTTGCCAGTCCGCAATCCAGTGCTCGCAAGCACTGGATGCCAGGTCGAGCCCTGTATGACAATACTGCATGGCGAAAAGGAAACTGAGCGATGCAGCAAGATGAAACAAGATCAGTGGCCGTCGTCGGCGCCGGCATGGTCGGTGTCTGCTGTGCATTGGAGCTGCAACGCCGGGGCCTGACGGTTCAGCTTTTTGATCGCAAGCCGCCGGGCCGGGAAACATCTTTTGGCAATGCCGGTGTCATGGCGCGCAGCTCGTTGATCCCCTTCAACAACCCCGGGCTGTGGGCTGGCTTGCCGCGGTTCTTGACCAACCGGACGGCACAGTTTCGCTACAACCCGCTCTACTTGCTGCGAGAGATGAAATGGGGCCTGGGCTTTCTCAGTCGCGCACGGCCCTCGGTCTTCAATGAAACCACGCAGGCGCTCGACGCCTTGATCCGCTTGTCTCTTCCCGAGCACCGGCGCCTGCTGCAAGCCGCGGGGGCCGAGCAACGAATGCGCGATGACGGATGGATCTACCTGTACCGCAGCGCGCAGGCGTTCGCCGGGAGTGCCATGGCCCGCGGAGTGTTTGATCGTTTTGGGGTCGCGACTGAGGAGCTGGATCGACCTGCTTTGCTGGATCTGGAGCCGCATCTGCGACCGATCTTCGAGCGCGCCTTGTGGATCAAGGATGCCTGCTCGGTTGACGATCCGGGCCAGGTGGTCGAGGCCTATGCCAGGCTGTTCCAGGCCCGCGGTGGTGAACTGGTGCAGCGCGAGATCGCGGCCTTGCAACGTAACGCGCAGGGCATCTGGCAACTGCGTGGCGCGGACAGCAGTGCAACCGCCGCGCACAAAGTGGTCATTGCGCTCGGACCGTGGGTCAATGACCTGCTGGCGCCGCTCGGCTTGGCAGTGCCGCTGGCCTTCGAGCGCGGCTATCACCAGAATTTTGTGGCAGCCCCCGGCGCGCGACTTGGGCGGCCGGTTTACGACACGGCGGGTGGCTATGTGCTGGCGCCGATGGAGGCTGGAGTGCGCCTGAGCACCGGCGTCGAGTTGACGGCACGCGACGCACCGGCCAATCTGGCGCAGCTCAAAATGACCGAGGTGGTGGCCCGCGAAACCTTTCCGCTGGCAGCCAAATCGGGCACGCCATGGCTAGGCTCTCGCCCGACCTTGCCCGACAGCCGGCCGCTGATCGGTGCAGCGCCCAGGCATCCAGGCCTTTGGCTCGCCCTTGGGCATCAGCACATCGGCTTTAGCACCGGCCCCGGCACGGCACAGCTTTTGGCTGATTTGATGCTGGGTGAAACGTGTTCAATCAACCCCGCACCGTTCCGGGCGGAGCGCTTCATTGCCTAGCGATGACATGACATAATTCCCCGGCCTTTCGGCACTTCGGCGTTGCTGTCAGGACAATTCAATCAAGGAAGGTGCGGATGAAAACTGTGGTGGTGACCGGGGCGGGTTCTGGCATTGGCGCTGCGACCTGCAGGCGCCTGGCCACCCTGGGCAACGATCTGGTGATCCACACCGGCAGCCACCAAGAGGCGGCACAGGCGCTGGCCCAGGAATGTTCGGCGGTGAAATGCCGCGTTGTGGTCGGCGATCTGGCAGAGCCGAGCACCATTGCCGCCCTGATTGAAGCGGCACAAAGCATGGGCGAGCTCAGCGGCGTGGTGGCCAACGC
>CAIVLG010000027.1 GCA_903906695.1 uncultured beta proteobacterium
CCCGGCCCTGAAGGTCATTGAAGAGCATGCCTACATCCCCCACGTCAAAGGTAGAGGACAAGAGGCGCAAGAACTCAAACGAGATCCGGAAAAGAAAGCCCGACGCTGGGTAATAGAAGTGGCACACAGTTGGTTCAACCGGTTTCGCAAACTGCTTGTCCGATACGAGAAACTTGATCGCAGCTTTCTGGCACTGAACCACTTGGCTGCCGCTATCATGGCACTCAGAAAGATAAAGTTAAGCGAAAACATTATTTACGGATAAGTTCTAAGGCCTTTACCGTCTACTTGCGTTTTCGTTCAATAATGATCCGGTAGATTTCAGCGCCGATATACCAAGCCGCACAAATACCGATCAGCCAATTGACTTTTTCCCAGGCGACAAAGAAAGCATCTTCGCCGCCCGCGTGAGTGGAAAAAAATAACCAAAGCACGCTGCTGTAGAACAACAGTCCAGCGAGGTCTCGGCTTCTGGTCAGAATCGAAACCTTCGCAACCGGATTGCTCTTCTTCGTTGTCAAAGCAGGATCAAGAAGTCCGCAATGCGGGCAAACTGCCGCCTTGCTCGATACGTCGCCGCCGCACTCTTTACACTTTGCTACAGACATAGGTACGAGGTTAACACTTGAGGTCCTTGTATGGTTTTCGAAGGTCAAACAGACTTTGTTGAATCGGTAGCTTGGCACCGCCTTGCGCCACACGACCCGCAAACCGATGCTACGAGCGGAACAAATTGTTGCATATCTCTGTCGAGATTAACAAGTGCTACATAGCACTGCATCCAATATCCCTGACACTCATTTGAGTGAAAAAATTGCGCTGTCACGGACGATGGAGTTCTCTATGTTGCTTAGCAATCTTTTTGGTGCCAGCACCACGACGCCGAACTTGAACAATGTCGTGGCGATGCTGACAACCACGATCTGGAAATTGCTTCACGATCAGCCAGAGGTGCTGGCTAGCCCCTATGCAAGGGTTGTTTTGAAGTCGGATGGGTCGATCCGCATTGCAGACGACAGAAGAAGAAGCTTTCTAGACGTGGATGACGTGGCACTTATATTCTTGACGGATCATCCTGTCGTAGTCAAAGATTGGCTTGGCGGTTTGAGGCGAGACATCAACACGACATCACAACGAAGACGAACTGAGGAATTTGCTCAGCTTCTGGTTCAAACCCTGTTTCGTATAGTTAAGCAGGAAAATAGCAGGCCGTGGTTACAGCACGCGGCATTCGAATCCACGCAACAGTGCGTTTGACTGCTGCTGGCATCCAACACGCTCAGAACTTTCTGACCTCAATCCCGTTCTTTTGCAGTGCGTAGCCCATCTGGCGCGGCGAAATCTTGAGCAGGCGCGCCGCCTTGGCCTGGACCCAGCCACAGCGTTCCATGGCCCACACCAGGCGCTCATGTTCCCCCTGCGGTTTTCCGTCAATGGTCGTCTGCGACTTGTCTTGTGCCGGCGAACTGCCGGTCACGGATGCCTCGCTGGCCAAGGCCGCAGGCACCGGTTCCAAATCATCCGGCGGCGCGATTGCTCCCGGCGAGGAAATGCGCGGCGGTGCCATCGGCACTTCCTTGATTGGGATGTCGGCCAGACGGGCGGGGCGAACAGCGTCTACCCGATCCACATGATGCAGCACCTGGGTCAAACAGCGGTTCCCATGGCAGGGAAAGGCGAGCTCTGAAATGACACTGTCATGTGCCATCGTGGCAGTTCGCTCAACGCAGTTTTCAAGTTCCCGCACATTGCCTGGCCAGTAGCAACTGGTCAGTACCCGCATCGCCGCATCGCTGAACTGTGTGTTGCGCGAGTTTTCGCGGTTGAAGCGATCCAGAAAATGCTTGGCCATTGCCGGGATGTCTTCGCGACGCTCACGCAGTGGCGGCAGCTGAATGCAGACCACGTTGATGCGGTAGTAGAGATCGGCGCGGAACTCGCCGGCCTGAACCATGCGTTCAAGGTTGCGGTTGGTGGCCAGAATCAGGCGCACGTCCACCTTGACAGGCACGTTGCCGCCAACGCGCTCGAATTCGCGTTCCTGCAGGACGCGCAGCAACTTGGCCTGAAACGAGGCCGAGATGTCACCAATCTCATCCAGAAACAGCGTACCGCCATGTGCCAGCTCGAAGCGCCCTTTGCGCTGCCCCTGGGCGCCGGTGAAGGAGCCCTTCTCATGGCCAAACAGTTCGCTTTCAAGTAGGGACTCTGTCAGCGCCGCGCAGTTGACGCAGACAAAGGCTTCACGCTTGCGTGGCGAGAGATTGTGGATGGCGCGCGCGATGACCTCCTTGCCGGTGCCGCTCTCACCGCGCAGCAGCACGGTGGTGCGCGCCGGTGCCACCTGGTGCACCTGGTCGAACACCTCCCTCATCGGTGCCGAAACACCCACCACCTGGTCAATCTGCTGGCTCGGCTTGAGCACCTTGTGCATGCGGCGAACCTCTTCCTGCAGATTGTCGTGCGCCGTGCTGACGCTGCGATGCAATAGCAGTGCCTGCCCCATCAGCGTTGCCACCATTTTGAGCAATTGCAAATCGTTGGAAAATACCCGCCGCTGATCCGGATTGAGGCAGTCGACGGCCAGCACGCCCAGGGTACGACGGTCTGCGCGGATCGGCGTGACGAGCATGGCCACGCTGGCCCCCGGTGACTGGTCTGCGCCACCGGTACGGTTAAGAAACAGGGGTTCGGCGCGCAAGTCAGGCACGATGACCTGCATGCCGGTGGCGTAGACGCGTCCCACGATGCCTTCGCCGGTCTGGAACAGCAGGCGCTGCTGTTCCTCGCGCGTCAGGCCGACCGCACACAGTCCGCGCAACTGGTTCTGCGGCTCGCTGAGTACCACAAAGGCGCGCCGCCAGTCAGAGGCCTGCAACAGGTAGTTCAGAGCCTCTCGAAAGGTCTTGGCAACATCCAGCGATGCCGCCAGGGTCTTGCTGACTTCATAAATCGAATTGAGCTCGCGTCGAGCATCAATTGCTTGAGTGTTCAACATGTGAAGTCCTGTTTGTTACCACTTCGGGACGGCTACCTTGCGTCACTTGCAGCTACGGATGCCGACTTGCACCACAACGGAACAGATTCGCGATACAGCAGCCCTTGGACAGGACTGTCAGCAAGAAGCGGGCCAGCGTTGAGTAAGGGGATGGCCCCGCAAATTTTTGTCAAATCCTGTTTGCTACAAACAAGACAGGGCTTCACCAATAAACCGGGTGGCTATACCCACAAAAGCAACAAACGACCCGCAAGAAGTGCTGATTCACACAGCAAAACACATGGCACCGAAATTGCAGGCGTTTGGTTGTTGAATTCGGAGAATCGATATGGCCTACAGCGGCAAAGTCATTGACCACTATGAAAACCCGCGCAATGTTGGTGCCTTTGACGCGACTGACGTCAGCATCGGTACCGGCATGGTGGGTGCGCCGGCTTGTGGCGACGTGATGCGGCTGCAGATACGCGTCAACGCGCAGGGTTTGATCGAGGACGCCAAATTCAAGACCTACGGTTGCGGCTCGGCCATTGCATCGAGTTCACTGGTCACCGAATGGGTACGCGGTCGCACGCTAGACGAAGCGTTGGCGATCAAGAACTCCGAAATTGCTGAAGAGCTGGCCCTGCCGCCGGTGAAGATTCATTGTTCGATCCTGGCCGAGGACGCGATCAAGGCGGCCGTCGCCGACTACCGGGCGCGCCACCCCACCGAATCTGGCTCGGTGGTCTGTGAGCAGGTGGTCTGCGCAACGGCGACCGCTTGAACCATAGCCCCAGCACTTGACAAATAACCCCAGCAGAAGGACTCAAAATGCAAGCCTCTCTTTCTGAAGCGAACCCTCAGCAGCAGGGCTTTATGCCGAGCCAGCTCGAATTCACCGCACAGGCCGCAGCCAAGGTAGCAGAGCTGATCTTGGAGGAGGGCAATCCGAACCTCAGGCTGCGGCTCTACGTCACGGGCGGGGGCTGCTCGGGCTTTCAGTATGGTTTCGCCTTTGACGACCAGATCGCCGAGGACGACACGCAGGTCGTCACCGGCGGTGTGGCGCTGGTGGTGGACGCCATGAGCCAGCAGTACGTGCTGGGGGCACGGGTGGACTTCGAGGATGGCCTTGAAGGATCGCGTTTCGTTATTCACAATCCCAACGCGCAGACCACCTGTGGTTGCGGCAGCTCGTTCTCTGTCTGATAGGCAGCTTATGACCGTCTCACTGACTCCTGCGGCTGCGCGGCACGTCGAAAAGGCTCTTGTCAAGCGAGGCAGCGGCATCGGCCTGCGCCTGGCGGTCAAAACCAGCGGCTGCTCCGGTTTTGCCTATGCGCTCGAATTTGTCGATGCGCTGAGAGCCGACGACCAATGTTTTGAAACTCACGGCACGAAGGTCATCGTCGATTCGCTCAGTCTGGCAATGCTCGACGGTACGGAACTCGACTTTGTGCGTGAGGGCCTTAATGAAGGCTTCACGTTCAACAACCCAAACGCCAAAACCAGCTGTGGCTGTGGCGAGAGCTTCGCGATGTAATGAGATGACCCCCGCGCTCTTCACTTCGTGTAATTCGCTGCCCCCCGAGGGGCCGCTCGCTTGCTTGGGGCGGCCCGGCGCGGCGCTCGGGCAGCTCATCTGAGATTCGCATGGCCCTGCTGCAAATCGCGGAACCCGATCAGAGCGCGGCGCCGCACCAGCACCGGCTGGCCGCCGGCATTGACCTGGGCACCACCAACTCGTTGATTGCCACCGTGCAAAGTACCTTGCCACGGGCGCTTCCTGACGAAAGTGGCGCCTTGCTGTTGCCCTCGGTTGTGCGCTATCTGACGGGCAGCGTCGTCGTGGGCCGGGCGGCGCAGGAGAGCCAGACCGATGATCCGGAAAACACGATTGTCTCGGTCAAGCGATTCATGGGCCGCAGCCTGTCTGACTTGAAACAGGCTGCGGCTCTGCCGTACTGCTTTACCGATGGGCCGGGCATGGTCGGGATAGCCACCGTGGCGGGCGAACGTTCGCCGGTTCAGGTCTCGGCAGAAATTCTCGCCGTCTTGCGCAAACGCGCCGAGGCCGCGCTCGGTGGACCACTGACGGGTGTCGTGATCACAGTGCCGGCCTATTTTGACGACGCCCAGCGTCAGGCCACCAAGGACGCGGCGCGGCTTGCAGGTCTGAACGTGCTACGGCTGCTCAACGAACCCACTGCAGCAGCCATCGCCTACGGGCTCGATAAGGCAGCCGAAGGCATATTTGCCATCTACGATCTGGGCGGTGGCACTTTCGACATCTCGATCCTGCGTCTAAGCAGGGGCGTGTTCGAGGTTCTGGCCACTGGCGGCGACTCCAGTCTGGGCGGTGACGACTTCGATCACGCCATCGCTGACTGGTTCTGCAGACAACACGCCATCAGTGGCCTGGCGGCGCTGCCGCCGGCTTCCCAGCGCAGCCTGCTCATGGCTGCTCGCAACGCCAAGGAGGCGCTCTCACAAGCCCAGACGACGATGTTCACGCTGTGCCACGCCGACAGCACCGCACAGCAAGCGATTTTGTCGCGCGCCCAATTCTCTGAACTCGGCGCTCCGCTCATTCATCGCACGATTGCAGCCACGCGCCGGGCGTTGCGCGACGCAGGTCTGACCACCGCGGACATCACCGGTGTCGTTATGGTGGGGGGCTCTACACGCATGCCGATGGCACACCACGCGGTGCGTGATTTCTTCGGCCGCGAGCCACTCGCTGACATCGACCCGGATCAGGTGGTGGCCTTGGGTGCCGCCCTGCAGGCCAACGTGCTGGCGGGCAACCAGCATGGCGAAGAATGGCTGCTGCTTGATGTCTGCCCACTCTCGCTGGGGCTCGAGACCATGGGCGGACTGGTTGAGAAGATCATTCCACGCAACTCCACATTGCCGATGGCGCGCGCCCAGGAATTCACCACCTTCAGGGACGGCCAGACGGCGATGTCACTGCATGTGCTGCAGGGCGAACGCGAGACCGTCGCCTACTGCCGCTCGCTGGCACGTTTCGAGCTGCGTGGCATTCCACCGGCGGTGGCGGGCGCGGTGCGCATTCGTGTCAGCTTTCAGATCGATGCCGACGGCCTGCTGTCGGTCACGGCACGCGAACAGACCACTGGCATCGAGGCCCACATCGAAGTCAAACCCACCTATGGCCTGGCTGACACCTTGGTCGCCGACATGTTGCAGGATGCTGTCGGGGCTTCCAGTATAGACATGCTTTTGCGCACCTTGCGCGAAGCCCAGGTCGATGCGCGTCGCCTGCTCGATGCCACCGAATCCGCATTGGCCGAAGACAGCGCCCTGCTGTCGCCACCCGAATTGAACGTGGTGCGACAGACCATGTTCAGGGTCGCCGACATGCTTGAAACGCAGGCGGCGCTGGACGACCTGCGCAGCGCAACGCGCGCCCTGTCGCTGGCCACCGACGAATTCGCCGCACGGCGCATGAACGCATCGATCAGCAAGGCCCTCGCCGGACGGGCGATTGACAGTCTGGTTTGAGACAACTCCTGTGAATCCCATGGAAACTTTCATTCAGCGACTCAAGGCACTATCCTCCGCCGAGGACTTTCTGCAATTCTTTGGAGTGCCGTTCGATCCGCATGTGCTCAACGTCAGCCGGCTGCACATTCTCAAGCGCTTCTTCCAGTACATCAGGCAGCAGAACCTGCTGGCGCAGGCTGATGATCTGGCTTTGTTCACTGCATACCGTGAGCAGCTGGCACGGGCTTACCAGGATTTTGTCATTTCCACACCCGCCAAGGAAAAAGTGTTCAAAGTGTTCCAGGATACTCAGGGTCGTCAGCACGTGAGCCTTGACAGCCTGCGCGCATCACTGCCGTCGCGGTAATCATATTCGGCTGGCGTCGGGCCGGGCCTTCCCTCTCGGTTTTGCGGGGACAATGCGGCTCATGTTTGTATTGTTTGAAGAAGCCGGAAAGTTCATGGCCGGGCGCGTGCTGGCAGACGCACAGTCGTCTGCGCAGGTGGAACTTGACAGTGGCAAGCGGGTCAAGGTCAAGGCAGCCAACATCCTGCTGAAGTTCGAGAAGCCGCTGCCAGCGCAGTTGCTCGCCGATGCGCAAAGCGTCAGTCAAGCTATCGAACTGGAATTGGCATGGGAGTTTTCACCCGAGGACGAGTTCGGGTTTGCCGATCTGGCGCGTGAGTATTTCAGCACCAATTCGAGCAAGGAGGCGACGCTTGAGCAGCAAGCCGGCATGTTATTGTGTCTGTTCGAGGCGCCCCATTACTTTCGCCGCGCCGGCAAGGGGCGCTTTCGCCGAGCGCCCGCTGACGTTCTGGCCCAGGCCTTGGCGGCGCTGGAAAAGAAGAAGCAGATTGCTCTACAGATCGAGCAATGGGTCGAGGCTTTGAGCCAGGGCGAATGTCCGCAAGCGGTGCGCGATCAGCTCTACAAAATACTCTTCAAGCCGGACAAGAACGCACCCGAATACAAGGCGGTGGTTGAAGCCTCGCGCGCCACGCATCTGGGGCCGCTGGAGCTGCTGATCAAGGCCGGCGCAATTGACTCGCCCTACCAATTTCACTGGAAGCGATTCTTGCTGGAGAACTTCCCCAAGGGCACTGGCTTTGCCAATCTGCAAGCGCCTTTGATCGTTGAAGAACTGCCGCTGTCGGGCGTGCGCGCTTTTTCGATTGACGACTCGGCGACAACCGAGATTGACGATGCCTTGTCGCTACAGGGTATGGGCACCGGAGCGGTCTTGTTGGGCATTCACATTGCGGCACCGGGTCTGGCCATATTGCCCGGCAGCCCGATCGACGTGACCGGGCGCCAGCGTCTGTCCACGGTCTACATGCCGGGTTACAAGATCACCATGCTGCCCGACGACGTGGTGCAGAGCTACACCTTGCTGGAGGGCCGCGACTGCCCCGCCGTGTCGCTGTATGTCACGCTGGATGAAGCCACCCTGACAATACTTCAGAGCGAAACCCGGATCGAGCGCGTGCACATTGACGCCAATCTGCGTCATGACCAGCTTGATGCCATCGTCACCCCACAATGGCTGGAAGACCCGACCTTCCTTCATCAGGGAGACGCCCAGCCCCTGCTGGACAAGCGGGAGCAGCTGTCGTTTTTGTATCGCCTGGCGAAGGATCTGAAGGCAAAACGCGAAGTCGTGCGTGGCAAACCGGAAACCTTTAACCGGCCTGACTACAACTTCAAGCTGGTGGGCAACGAGGGTGCCGAGCCGCAGGGCCATGAGCAAGTACAGATAAGCGTCCGTCAGCGCGGCGCGCCGCTTGATCTGATCGTTTCCGAGACCATGATTCTGGCCAACAGCACCTGGGGCAGCTGGCTGGCCGAGCTCGGTGTGCCGGCCATATATCGCAGCCAGGCGTCGCTATTGCCGGGTGTCAAGGTGCGCATGGGAACCAAGGCTTTACCGCACGCCGGTATCGGCGTCAAGAGCTATGCCTGGAGCAGCTCGCCGCTGCGCCGCTACACCGATCTCGTCAATCAGTGGCAGATCATTGCCTGCGCGCGCCACGGCAAGACAGCCGCCCTGGCGGCACCGTTCAAGCCGAAAGATGCCGACCTGTTTTCGATCATATCGAGCTTCGATGCGGCTTACTCGGCTTATAACGGCTATCAGGCCGCGATGGAGCGCTTCTGGACTCTGAAGTACCTGCAGCAAAACTCGATCACTGAAATCAGCGCCATCCTGTTCAAGGAAAACATGGTGCGCGCCGACGATTTACCCCTGGTGTTGCCCGTGCTGGGGGCCAGCGGCTTGCCACGCGGCGCGCATTTGCGCGTCAAGCTGGGCGCGATCAACGAGCTCACGCTGGATCTGAGCGGCACTGTGCTGGAGCGCCTGGATGCCTTGCCCAGCGACCCGGAGGCGGCGTTGGACGATGACAGCGAAGACGACAGCGCGGTCGCCGGTCCGATTGCGATCGCGGTTGAAGTGAGCGAAAGCGAAGCCTCAGCGAGCCCGTTGGCCGGTGATAATTCTGTGCCGTGAAGCTGCACTCGCTCAGTACGATCCAATTCGCCCTTGGCACCTCGATTGCCGTGCACGCGGCGCTGCTGTCGGTTCGACTGGTCGATCCCGACAGCTTCAATCGCGTGTTTCAGGATTCACCACTCGAAGTGATTCTGGTCAATGCACGTACCAGTGAGGCCTCGGTCAAGGCGCGTGCCATTGCGCAGGCGAGCATGGTAGGCGGTGGCGATGACGGGTCTGGGCGCGCCACCAGTCCCCTGCCGCCAAACCCCCGATCACAGACAGGAGATGAAAGCGACGCTCAGGCGCAAGTTCAACTGCAACAGCTGCAGGAGCAACAAAACCTGTTGCTGGCCGATGTCAAAGCACGTTTGGCGGCGATGCCGGCGCCTGACCCGAGCAGGTCAAGTCCTGCATCTGAAGATCAGGTTCAACGCGAAGAAACACGTCGCCAGTTAAGCAAGATGCTGGCCGAGATCGAGCGGCGCATCAAGGCGGAAAACGAACGACCTCGAAAGCGCTACATCAGTCCCTCGACGCGGGAATCGGTGTACGCGATTTATTACGATCATCTGCGACGCAGCATTGAAGACAAGGGCACCGAAGATTTTCCCGAGGTGGCAGGCAAGAAACTGTACGGGGAACTGACGCTGGCTGTCACCGTCAATTTTGACGGACGGGTTCACGAAATTGAAATCGTCGAAAGCTCCGGCAACCGCTTGCTGGATCGGCGCGCGCAGGCGATTGTCAAGAGTGCCGCGCCGTTTGGTCGCTTCAACGCCGCAATGCGACGCCAGGCCGAGCAGGTCTGGGTCATTTCCCGCTTCAAGTTCACGCGCGACGAAACGCTGGAAACCCAAGCCAGCGCCAACTGAAATACCGATGGATCTCTACTGCGTCATGGGCAACCCGATCGAGCACAGCAGATCGCCGTGGATTCACAGCCGCTTCGCCGAGCTCACTGGTCAGCGGCTGCACTATGGCAAGCGGCTCATTGCATTGAATGGATTTGCGGCCGAACTGAAAACCTTCTTCCTGGAAGGGGGACTTGGTTGCAACGTTACAGTGCCCTTCAAATTTGAAGCTGCTGCGCTGGCTTCCCAAACCACCGCGCGCGCCACGCTGGCGGCGGCGTCCAACACCTTGTCCCTGCAGGAGGGTGTCATCGTGGCCGACAACACCGATGGTGCCGGTCTGGTCGATGACATTCAGGGCAACGCTGGTATTGACTTGAGCGGACGTCACCTGTTGCTGATCGGCGCCGGCGGGGCGGCAGCGGGTGTACTCGGGCCACTGCTGCTGGCACGGCCGGCCAGCATTACAGTGGCCAATCGCACGCTCGCCAAGGCTGACAACCAGGTAGCACGCCACGGCGCGCTGGCTGCGCAGCAGCATGCCGAACTGGTGGCAAGTGGCTTGCAGGAATTGAACCGAAAATTCGACATCGTCATCAACGCCAGCAGCAGCAGCCTGAGCGGAAGTGGCGTACCGGTACCGGCGGGCATTTTCAAGCCGGGCGCGCTCGCCTACGACATGATGTACGGACCCGCCGCGCAGGGTTTCATGCAATGGGCGCTGGAGCATGGTGCCGTGGCGCGCGATGGCCTGGGCATGCTGGTGGAGCAGGCGGCCGAGGCATTTTTGATCTGGCGCGGTGTGCGTCCACCCTCGCGCCAGGTGCTTGATGAGTTGCGTGCAACGATGCAGGGGTTGCTGTGACCGTCCTGTTCCTGACCGTCATCCCGACCCCCCAAGTCGTCATCCCGGGCCCCCAAGTCGTCATCCCGGGCTCGACCCGGGATCCAGGGCCTCGCGAACACTGGATTGCGGATCAAGTCCGCAATGACAGGCTTTGAAATCTTTGATGCGCTGGTTGCTGATGCTGGCCGTGGCCGCGCTTGCACTGCAGCTGTTCTTTGTCGTGCGCGTCGCGCTGATGATCGTGATCGACCCTCAATCAACCGCGTTCCAGCGCTCCGAGGCCTGGCGTCTGCAAATCGAAAAAGGCCGCGTGCCGTGGCAGCAGCAGTGGCTGCCTTACGATCAAATATCGGACTTGCTCAAGCAGGCGGTGATCGCCAGCGAGGATGATGGTTTCGTCAACCACGACGGCGTGGACTGGGACGCTCTTGAAAAGGCTTGGCAGAAGAACGCCAGAGCAGAGGCGCAAATTGCCAAGGCGCAAGCCGGCAAACCAGTCAGCGCGGCTGGCGCTGTCGCAAAGCCATTGCGACGACCCGTCAAAATCGTGGGCGGTTCCACCATCACGCAGCAGTTGGCAAAAAATCTATTTCTCTCGGGCGAGCGAACGCTGCTGCGCAAAGGCCAGGAATTTATGCTGACGCTGATGTTGGAAACTTTGCTCAACAAGCAGCGCATTCTGGAGATTTACCTCAACAACGTCGAATGGGGTGAAGGCATCTTCGGTGCCGAGGCGGCAGCCCAGCACTATTTTCGTAAGCGGGCTTCGCAGCTTAGTGCCTATGAGGCTGCAAGACTGGCGGTGATGTTGCCGCGTCCGAAGTATTTCGAGAAATTGCCCAATTCCAGCTATCTCCACGAACGCGCCGCTGTGATTGCGACGCGACTGGTCGGCGCCGAGTTGCCCTGAGCCCTGCTTTGCCAGGGCTGGCGATGCGACGACACTGTCGATTTATCATTGCGGCATGCGCGCCATGTTGATGAGCTACTTCCTGCTGGGTCTGATCCGCGTCCTGACCGGCGCGCAGGCGCGCTGGTATGGCTGTCCACCCAAGGCCGAACAGCGCATCTATTTCGCCAACCATCAAAGCCACGCTGACCTGGTCATGATTTGGGCGGCGTTGCCGAAAGAACTGCGCGCCACCACAAGGGCCATTGCGGCCAAAGATTACTGGACCAAGACGCCGTTTCGCAAGTGGCTCACGACGGCGGTGTTCAATGTGATCTATGTGTCGCGTGAGCGCAGTGCCGAGGAGGATCCGCTCGAACCCTTGCTCGACGCGCTGGAACATGGCGACTCCATCATCCTGTTTCCCGAGGGCACACGCGGCAACCGGGATGAGCCACAGGCATTCAAGGCCGGACTTTACAACCTTGCGTCGAAATTTCCTGCGGTCGAACTGGTGCCGGCCTGGATCAACAATGTGCAGCGCGTCATGCCCAAAGGCGAAGTGGTGCCGGTGCCGGTATTGTGCTCGGTCACCTTCGGCGTGCCGATTCACTTGCAGGAGGGTGAAGAGCTTCGCACTTTTCTGGAGCGTGCGCGCGATGCCGTCATCGCGTTGCGCGACGTCTGACTCATGTACCAGTTGCTGAAAAATCTCAACGCCAGCCAGCAGGTGGGTGCCCTGTTTACCCTCGTGTTTGGCATCCTTCTGCTGGCGAGCGCGGTCGCTGTCATGCTGTCCTTGCGCGAATTCGGCGATAGTCATCGAGCCGAACAGCGGCGCGCTGATTTGCATAATTTCGAAGGTGTGCTCAGGACCAGCTGGCTGATGCTGCTGGTGTTTTGGGTCGGCTGGCTGGCTGGCGACTGGGTTGCGCTGGTCTTGTTCGGTCTGGTGTCATTTTTTGCCTTGCGCGAATTCATGACGCTGTCGCCGACACGTCGTGGGGACCATCGCAGCTTGGTGCTGGCTTTCTTCGTCGTGCTGCCGGCGCAGTATGCGCTGGTGGGTCACGAATTGTTCAATTTGTTCACCGTCTTCATTCCGGTCTACGTCTTTCTGGCAATTCCGGTGGTCAGTGCACTGGCCAACGATCCGCAGCGCTTCCTCGAGCGCAATGCCAAGCTGCAGTGGGGCATCATGGTCTGCATTTACGGTATGAGTCATGTGCCAGCCCTGTTGCTGCTTGATTTTCCCCATTACGACAACAAGAACGCGTTTCTGGTCTTCTTTCTGGTCCTGGTGGTGCAGACCAGCATGATCGCGCAGCACCTTGCCTCGCGCAGAATCAAGAAGCCGCCGGTCGCACCGCAGATCAGTCAAAGCTTTAACTGGCAAAGCTGGTCGATTGGCATTGCGGTGGGCAGTCTGCTGGGTGCATTGCTGGCTGGCATCACGCCTTTTGTACCGGGTCAGGCCTTTGCCATGTCATTCATTGCCTGTGTTGCCGGGTCCCTCGGGCACCTGGTGATGAAGGCACTCAAGCGTGACCGCGGCATTCCGATCTGGCGCGGTCAGGGCACGGCCATCACGGGCGCCGGGGGCTTGCTGGATCGGGTCGATGCACTGTGCTTTGCGGCACCTGTCTTCTTTCATTCGGTACGCTGGTATTTCGACCTTTGACGGCATGAGAATTCTCGGTATCGACCCCGGTCTGCGCTGCACTGGTTTTGGCGTGATTGATGTACAGGGCGCCGATTTGGTTTATGTCGCCAGCGGTACGATCAGCACGGTGCATCTGGAAAAGGGTCAGTTGCCGGCGCGCCTCAAAGTGCTTTTTGACGGCATTAGCGAAGTCATTGGGCGCTACCAGCCGGATTGCGCTTCGGTCGAGATCGTGTTCGTCAACGTCAATCCGCAATCGACCTTGCTGCTGGGGCAGGCCCGCGGCGCCTGTGTCACGGCGCTGGTCGTGTCGGATTTGACGGTGGCGGAATACACCGCATTGCAGATGAAGCAGGCGGTTGTGGGCTATGGCCGCGCCGACAAGACGCAGGTACAGGAGATGGTGCGCCGCCTGCTTGCCCTGCCCGGATTGCCTGGCTCCGACGCCGCCGATGCTCTGGGCCTGGCCATCACGCACGCCCACGCCGCCAAGGCACTGGAGCGTCTGGCGCTGGCCGATGGCGTGGTGGGCGCCGGCAGTGGCAAATACAAGGCCGGACGGAGCCGCTGAGTTGCCCGCTTTGTCCAGTAAGATGTGTGTCTGTTTTGTTACCTGAGAAATCCAAGGGTCATTTATGAGTCAGACACGCAGTGCCCATATCCGTAGCGTCGCCCTGGTCGGTCACGGCGCCGTCGGCAAAACCACGCTGACCGAAAGCCTGCTGGCGGCCAGTGGTGCCATCAAGAGTCGGGGTTCGGTCGAAAAAGGCAATACTGTTTCCGATTTCGATCCGATCGAAAAAGAGCTGGGCCATTCCTTGCAGGCCTCGGTGGTTGGTTTTGACTGGAGTGGTACCCAGGTCCACTTGCTTGACACGCCCGGCTTCCCGGATTTTGCCGGCCAGTCGATGGGCGCCTTGGCGGCGGTCGATACTGCCTTGGTGGTGATCAACGCCCAGACCGGCATCGAGCTCTCGACTGAGCGCATGTTCACCCTCGCCGGTGAACGCGGCTTGTGCCGCATGATTGTGATCAACAAGATCGACGCCGATAACGTCGACCTGCCAGCCTTGGTCAGCGAGATTCGCGAGCGCTTTGGCAAGCAGTGTCTGCTGCTCGATCTGCCGACGCACAACGGGCAGGACGTGGTTGAACTGCTGGGTCACGATGATGGCGAGAGCGATTTTGCGTCGGTCTCGGCGGGGCACCGCAGCCTGATCGATCAGATTGTCGAAGAAGATGACAGTCTGATGGCCAGTTACCTTGAGACCGGCACCGATCCCAGTCTGGAAGAGCTACACGCGCCATTCGAGCAGGCCTTGCGCGCCGGTCATTTGATCCCGATCCTGTTCGTCTCGGCCAAGACCGGTGCCGGGGTACCGCAATTGCTCGACGCCCTGGCCAAACTGGCGCCCAATCCGGCTGAGGGCAACGCGCCGCCGTTCTACCGCGGAGAGCCTGGCGCTGAGCAGCAGGCCTTCCAGGCTCAGCCCGACGACGAACTGCACGTGCTGGCCCATGTATTCAAGGTCGTGATAGACCCCTTCATAGGGAAACTCGGCATCTTCCGCGTGCATCAGGGAACCATCCGGCGTGATGCGCAGCTGTTTGTCGGCTCGGCCAAGCGAGCGTTCAAGGTGGCTCATCTGTATCGCCTGCAGGGCAAGGATCATGTCGAGGTGGCCGAGCTGGCACCGGGCGACATCGGTGCAGTGGCCAAAGTCGAAGAAATTGAATTTGACTGCGTGCTGCACGATTCGCATGACGAAGACCATATCCACCTGAAGCCGCTGGCTTTTCCGCAACCGATGCATGGTCTGGCGGTCCACACGAGGCGCAAAGGGGACGAGCAGCGCCTGTTTGATATTTTGCACAAGCTTGAACTGGAAGATCCCTGTTTCAAGGTTGAGCGCCACCCCGGTACCAACGAAACCGTGATCCGTGGCCTGGGTGAGATGCACTTGCGGGCCAAGCTCTCAAGAATGCAGCAACAGTACAAGCTCGAGCTTGACACCAGCGCGCCGCAGATTGCCTACCGTGAAACCATTACCGGCAATGCCGAAGGCCACTGCCGTCACAAAAAGCAAAGTGGCGGCGCTGGCCAGTTTGGTGAGGTGATGTTGCGCGTGGAGCCGCTGCCGCGCGGCGCCGGTTTTGAATTTGTCGACATCGTCAAGGGCGGTGCCATCCCGGGCGTCTTCATGGCGGCGGTGGAAAAGGGCGTGCGCCAGGCACTGGCGGAGGGCGTGGTGGCCGGCTATCCGGTCTATGACCTGCGCGTCACGGTACACGACGGCAAGACCCATGCCGTCGACGGCAAGGACATTGCCTTCACATCGGCGGGTCGCAAGGCCACCATCGACGCCGTGCGCAATGCCCGTCCGATCGTGCTCGAGCCTCTGGTCAATATCGAGGTGCTGGCGCCGGAGGCCACCATCGGTGACCTGACCGGCGATCTGGCCAGCAAACGCGGTCAGGTGACCGGTACGCAGCCGCGTCCGGCCGGTACTGTGGCCATTAGCGCCCTGATGCCGCTGGCGGAGCTCGGCGATTACCAGGGACGCCTGAAGTCTCTGACAGCCGGCGAGGGTTCCTACAGCATTGAGTTCTCGCACTATGCTCAGGTGCCCGACGCCACGCAACAGCAACTGGCGAGCAAGTACAAGGTGGTCAACCTTGACGACGAAGCATCCGGCGGATCGGGTCGATGAGCAGTATTCTGCTGGTCTATTCGACCACCGACGGCCACACCGGTCTGATCTGCGAGCGCTTGCGCCAGGTGATTGAGGCGCTCGGGCACAAAGCCCGGGTTGAGTTGTTGGCCCAGGCCGATGGGCTTGATCTGGAGGCCTTCGACGCCATCGTCATCGGTGCCAGCATCCGCTACGGAAAACACCAGCCGCAGGTGGCGCAGTTCATTGCGCGCAACCAGGCGCTGCTGGAACGCAAGGCGAACGCTTTTTTCACCGTCAACATCGTGGCGCGCAAGCCGAACAAGAACCGACCCGAGAACAACCCCTACCTGCTCAAGTTCCTGCGGCAAATCAGCTGGAAACCGAAACTACTCGGGGTCTTTGCCGGCAAGCTGGATTACCCGCGCTATCGTTTTTTTGACCGCCTGATGATCCGCTTCATCATGCTGATCACCGACGGTCCGACCGATCCCAAGGCGGTCATTGAATTCACAGACTGGAACCAAGTCGAGGCCTTCGGTCGCCAGCTCGCTGAAGCGGTTTGAGCCGGTATCAGGGCTTTGTCTGCAGGCTGATTCCCGCCTTGGTTCGGGCATCGGCAATTTCGGCTTGCACCTGAGCCGCGTCGGGTGAACCGGGCGGCAGCACCTTGAGTACCGTTTCCCAATAGCCGATGGCCTGCTTGTAATCGGCGCGCCGGTAAGCCCCCGAGCCGGCCAGCATCAGGGCCATCGGGTGTTTCGGGTTCAGCGCCAGCGCTTTGTTGACCAGTGCCTGCGGCCGTCCCTCCAGGCTGTTCGTGCGCATGGCCAGCAGGTCGGCGTACTGGGTCAGCAGGTCAGGGTCGGTGTCGACCAGTTTGCCGGCTTTTTCGAAAGCCTGTTCGGCTTCGGGCAAGCGCCCCTGCACCTTGTAGGCGCGGGCTAGGCGCACCCAACCAGCCAAATCATCCGGGCTTGTTTTCAGTCGCGCCGCCAGACCATCGATCATCTGGTTGATCTTTTCTGGTGTCATCGCGCCGGCTGCCGCCGGGTCAACCGGCGGCAGTTTGCCAGCTTCGGATCCGGCCGCTACCGGGCTGCTTGCGGGCGTTGCTTTGGCGGCGGCCGGCATTCCAGCCTTGCTGCGCGCATCGGCAATGTCGGCTTCCACCTGCTGCGCATCGGGTGACTCGGGATCCAGCACCAGCAGTAATTTCTCCCACTGCGTCACGGCCAGCTTGAAGTCGCTGCGGCGATAGGCAGCGACGCCGGACATCATCAGTCCCATCGGGTGTTGCGGATTGAGTGCCAACGCCTTGTTGACCATCTCCAGCGGTTTGCCTTCGATGTTGTTGTTGGCGCGCACGGCCATTAGATCGGCGTAGTCGACCAGCAGATCCGGCTCGGTGTTGACGAGGTCGCCGGCTTTTGAAAACGCCTGTTCCGCCTCGGCAAAACGGCCCATCACCTTGTAGGAGCGCGCCAGCATGGCCCAGCCCTTGGGGTTGTCGGGGTTGGCCTTCAATCGCGCTGCCAGGGCATCGACCATCTGCGCGACCTGGTCCTGATGGCCTTTTTGCGTCGCCACCGGGTCAATTGCCTCCGGCGTGCCTAGCCACCAGTACATGCCAGCCGCGCCCAAAGGCAGCAGCAGCGCAAGCAGCACGGCAGTTCGCCGCGCACTCAAGAAACTGGTGGCCGGTGCGCTCGCCGGTGTGGCCGGCGCTTCGGTATCGTCTAGCAGACGCAACTGCATTTCGTCCCGAGTGGCCTCACAGTCAGCAGCACTGATGACGCCGCGCGCCAGGTCGCGCTCCAGAGCTTCGAGCTGATCACGGTAGATGGAGGCGTTCAGGCGCTGAGCCGAGACGCCGGTCCGTGTGGCGCTCCAGAGCAGTGGCCGCACCAGCCAGGCCAGTGCCAGCAGCGTCAACAGCACTGCAATTGCAATAAAGACGGTCATGAGGGAGTTTCCGTATCTTGGAGAAGTGATTGCGCCTTTTTGCGCTGATCCGGATCGAGCGCGGCGGGCGCCGCACTGCGTTGGCTGCGCCGCACCAGCCGCACCAACACCACGATGGCGGCGATCAGCAGCAGGAACGGGCCGACCCACAGCATCCAGGTCAGGGGCTTGAAAGGCGGGCGGTAGAGGACGAAGTCACCGTAACGGCTGACCAGGTATTCCTTGATCTGTGCATCGGACTTGTTGGCCTTGACCAGAGTACGCAGTTCGCGCCGCAAATCCTGCGCCAGGTCGGCGCGCGAGCCCGCCAGCGACTCGTTCTGGCAGACCAGGCAACGAAGTTCTTCGGAAATGGCGATCATGCGTTGCTCGACAACCGGGTCTTCAGCCAGTGGTGTCGCTTCCCCCGCATGAGCGGAAAGCGCGAATTGCAGCGCCAGAATCAGGGCCAGCCAGTATTTCATTTTTGCAACTCCCGCACCAGTGGCAGTATCTTGTCGCGCAATGCCTCTTCGGTGACCGGGCCGATTTGCTTGTAGCGGATCACACCCTGCTTGTCGATCAGAAAGCTCTCAGGCACGCCGTAGACGCCGAAGTCGATGCCGATGCGCCCGTCCCGGTCGGTGATGGAGAGATCGTAGGGGTCGCCAAAGCGGGCCAGCCATTTCAGCCCCTCGGCATTCTGGTCCTTATAGTCCAGACCGATCACCGGTAAGGTCTTGGTCTTGGCAAATTCCATCAGGATCGGATGTTCCTGGCGGCAGGCGACGCACCAAGAGGCCCAGGTGTTGAGAATCCAGACCTTGCCCAGCATGTCCTTGGCTGAGAATTGTTGGTCCGGCAACTGCAGACGCGGTGCGGTGAACAGCGGTGCCGGTTTGCCAATCAGCGGCGACGGAATCTCGTGCGGGTCACGCGTCAGTCCAATCGCCAGAAACACCACCAGGACAGCAAACAGTCCCAGCGGAATCAGTGCCTTCGTCTTCATGCCGCTACGCCTTTTGCATGCGTCGGCGCGGTTGCCGCTGCTTTGCGGCGATAGCGCCGGTCCAATGCCGCCATGGCACCGCCGATCGCCATCAACAGGCAGCCGCCCCAGATCCAAATCACGAAGGGTTTGTGGTAAACCCGCACCGCCCAGGCCGGACTGGCACCGTCTTCCAGGCGCTCACCGAGGGCCACGTAGACGTCTCGCAGCAGGTTGCTGTCGATGGCAGTTTCCGTCATCGGCATGGCTGACGAGAAGTAGGTCCGCTTCTCGGGCGCCAAGGTGCGCAGGACCTTGCCTTTGTGACTCAATTCGACGATACCCCGATCGGCGGTGTAGTTCGGGCCTGGCACTTCGCCGATGCTAAGCAGGCGGAAGGTGTAACCAGCCACCTCCACCGTGTCGCCGACCGACATGCGCACGTCTTTTTCGGTTTCATACCCTTTGACCATGGTGATGCCGACGACGCAGACCGCGATGCCAATGTGCGCCAGGTGCATGCCCCAATAGGACATCGGGGTGGACTTCCAGTTGACGGTGTCCTTGAGCTGGCGATAGATTTGTTGGAAGGACGACAGCACGATCCAGAACACCAGTGTCAGACTCAGGGCCACCAGCGGTGACCAGGCCCCGGCCAGCAGCGGCGCCGTGCAACCCAGCAAGGCAGACACAATGGCGATCGGACGCAATCTTTTGGTCAGCTCCGCCACGCTGTCGTTCTTCCAGCGCGCGTAGGAACCAACCACCATGAAGAACAGGACCGGCAGCATGATGGGCGCGAACACGGAGTTGAAGTAGGGTGGTCCGACCGACAGCTTACCCAGGTTGAGCGCGTCCACAATCAGCGGGTACAGGGTGCCGAGCAGCACCGCGGCGGCGGCAGTGGTCAGCAGCACGTTGTTGACCAGCAGAAAGGTCTCGCGCGACACCAGAGCAAAGGCGCCACCTGAGCGAACCTTGCCGGCGCGCGCGGCAAACAGCGTGAGCGAGCCCCCGACCACAACGGCCAGAAACAGCAGGATGAAAACGCCGCGCTTGGGGTCGGTGGCAAAGGCGTGAACCGAGGTCAGGACGCCCGAGCGCACAAGAAAGGTGCCGAGCAGGCTGAGCGAAAAACCGATGATCGACAGCATGATGGTCCAGCTTCGGAACAGTCCACGCTTTTCGGTCACGGCCAGCGAATGAATCAGCGCCGAACCAACCAGCCAGGGCAGGAAGGAAGCGTTTTCGACCGGGTCCCAGAACCACCAACCGCCCCAACCCAGCACGTAGTAGGCCCACCACGAACCCATCGCAATGCCGATCGTCAGGCAGATCCAGGCAGCGGTGGCCCAGGGTCGGGTCCAGCGCGCCCAGGCAGCGTCGAGCCGACCGTTGAGCAGCGCGGCAATCGAAAAGGCGAAGGGCACGGCCATGCCGACGTAGCCCATGTACAGCATCGGCGGGTGAAACACCAGGCCGGGGTCTTGCAGCATCGGATTGAGGTCGCGTCCTTCGCCCGGAATTTCGGCCAGACGCACGAAAGGATTGGAGGTGATCAGCATGAAGAGCAGGAAGCCCACGGCAATCAGGGCCAGAACTGCCAGCACCCGTGACACCATCACGTCGGGCAACTGGCGCGAAAACAGAGACACCGCCATCATCCAGCTACACAGCATCAGGAACCACAGCAGCAATGAGCCCTCATGACCGCCCCAGACACCGGCAATGCGATAGATGTCGGGTAGCTTGGTGTTGGAATGCTGCGTCACATACGAGACCGAAAAGTCGTTGGTGAAAAAGGCATAGGTCAGGCAGCCAAAAGAGATGACCGCCAACATCCAGAGCGCCTGTGCACCGGGGCGCGCCAGCGCCATCCAGTCGGCGCGACCCTGCTGGCCGCCGATGACGCCAAGGGTGCCCAGGGCCAAGGCCACAAAGAGGGCAAGAATCAATGCAAAGTGACCGATTTCAGGAATCATGGTGTTCTCCTAATCAGTTGAGGACAGAGCTGAAGATCTGTCCCCAAAGATGTTACTTAAGTGACTTGATGGTTTTCTGGACTTGGGCCTGGTCAAGCGCCGCCTTGGCTTCCGGCGGCATGTAGTTCTCGTCGTGCTTGGCAAGCACTTCGGTCGCGGAAAACTTGCCTGCGGCATCGAACTTGCCCTGCGCCACCACGCCTTTGCCTTCCTTGAACAGATCCGGAAGGATGCCGGTGTAAGACACCGGGAGTTCCTTGGCGGTATCGGTCACGACAAAACTGACTGTCATGCTGTCACGCTTGACCGAGCCCTCCTTGACCAGGCCGCCGATCCGGAAGGTGCGGTTCTTGGGTGCCTCGCCCGCAGCCACCTGACTCGGGGAGAAAAAGAAGACCAGATTGCTCTCGAAGGCATTGAGTACGAAGTAAGCCGCGCTTCCCAGGGCGGCAAGCCCACCGGCGATGATGGCAACACGTTTGTGACGCGGTTTCATGACAAGGTTCTTTCTGACAGGAGTTCATTGCGCAGGTTGAGCAGAATGTTTTTGCGCTGTGCGCGCAGCATCAGCACCTCGCCGGCCACCACAGCGGCCGTCAGGCCGAAGCTGCCCCAGACGTAGAGGCCGTAGCCTCCCATCGCAAGAAAATCGGAAACGCTATTCCAATGCATGTTTGACCCACTCCGTATGACGTTCACGTTCGAGAATGATGTTGCGCACCCGCAGCAGGGCGATCGTAATGGCGTACATCCAGCACGCCACCACCATGATCAACATGCCCCACAACATGGTGCTGGCCATGGTCGGTGACTTGGTCAAGGAAACCGAGGCGCCCTGGTGCAAAGTGTTCCACCATTTGACCGAAAAGTAGATGATCGGTACGTTCACCACACCCACCAGCGCCAGCACGGCACAGGCCTTGTCGGCGCGGCGCGGGTCGTCGATGCTCGACTGCAGTGCCAGAAAACCGAGGTACAAGAACAGCAGGATCAGCTCGGAGGTGAGGCGCGCATCCCAGACCCACCAGGCGCCCCACATCGGCTTGCCCCACAAGGCGCCGGTGGCCAGCGACAGGAAAGCGAACAAGGCGCCGGTGGGCGCCAGCGCCGAAGCCATCATGCCTGAGAGGCGGGTATTGAAGGCCAGGCCAAAACCGGCCCAGGCCGCCATCACCAGATAGATGAACATCGACATCTGCGACGCCGGCACATGGACAAAGATGATGCGGTAGCCCTCGCCCTGCTGCGCATCGGTCGGCGCTACAAAGAACGATATCCACAGACCAATGGCTGCCAGCACGCCCGCCAGCGTCGCAAACCAGGGCCACATGCGTCCGGCCAGCACATAGAAGTTCTGCGGCGAGGCAAACTTGAACCAGTGAATTACACGATCATTCATTCCAGGGAAATCCTCAAGGCGGTTTTGGTGGCCAAAGGCGCGAAAAAGACGGACAGTACCAGCAGCGCTGCCAGCAGTGACAGGTGGCCGCTGAAGCCAAGGCCGGCGGCATCGGCTTCGACGGCCCCGGCACCAAATATCAAGACCGGAATATACAGCGGCAGGATTAACAAGGACAACAATACCCCTGCTCCGCGTACGCCCAAAGTCAACGCGGCACCGATGCTGCCAATCAGACTCAGGGTCGGCGTGCCCAGCAGCAGGGTCAGCATCAGAATGCCCAGAGAGCGGCCCTCCATTCCAAATTGCAGACCCAGCACCGGCGCCATCAGCACCAGCGGCAGGCCGGAGAGCAGGAAATGCGACACCGCTTTGCCGACCACCAGCAGGCCCAACGGTGTGCTCGATAAAGCCATCTGCTCGAGCGAGCCGTCGGCATAGTCGGTGGCGAACAAGCGTTGCAGCGACAGCATCGCCGCCAGCAGCGCGCTGACCCACAATACCCCTGGCGCCATGCGCAGCAACAGCGCCGATTCCGGACCCACGCCCAGCGGGAACAGGCTGGCGATCACAACAAAAAACACCAGCGGCGTCAGCACTTCGCCCTTTTGCCGCAGCGCGACCGACACTTCGCGGCGCAGCACGGCCGCCGTGACGCTGAGCATGCCTAGCTTCTTCATGCGCGCAGTTCCAGCATTTGCGCCGGCACCTTGCCGATGTCGACCTGCTGATGACTGGTCAGCACCGCCAGACCACCCTGGCCCAGATGCGCGGCAATCAGATCGGCCAGCATGCGCACGCCGGCTTCGTCCATCGCCACAAAGGGTTCGTCCAGCACCCACAGTCGGGCTTGGCTCAAAGCCAGGCGCGACAACGCGACGCGGCGCTTTTGTCCTTGTGACAGATGCCGCACCAGTTGCTCGCCGCGACCGCGCACGCCAAAGTGTGCCAACACATCCCGCATCCGTGCGGGCTCGGGCGCATTGCCGGCCAGCGCCGCATTGAATATCAGGTTCTGATTGACCGTCAGGGATTCCTGCAAGGCATTGAGATGGCCCAGGTAGCACAGGTCCTGTCGATAGGCATCCTGCTGCGCATGAATCTCTGTGCCATTCCAGAGAATCTGGCCCGACTCGATCGGCGCCAGACCGCACACCATGCGCAGCAGGCTGGTCTTTCCGACGCCGTTGGCACCCGCCACATAAAGCCAGCGTCCGGCCTCCAGAACGCAATCAATGTCCTGAAAAAGTTGCCGTCCCCCGCGACTGCAAGCCAGTTTGGCAAAGGAAAGGGACGGCGTGGTATTCAATTATTGCGATAGGAAAAACAGTGGGCCGATTTTACGGTAAGCCTCCGCTGTGCCTCCTGATTCACAATACTTTACGACTGATACGTTTGTCTTGTTGATCCTGCTCAAGAATCGGTTGGCGAACTGCAGAAATGGTCGCGCCGACGCGATCCAAACATCGCTTTCAGGCATAGTAGCGCGTCACGTAGTCGTCAAAGCTGCCTTGATCCTGCTCTTCGGCTTGCAACTGCTGTTGCAGGGAACTTTGCACGCTGGAGCGGAAACTGGCAGCAGCGCTCTCATCAAGCGGCTGGGCCAGCAATTGGCGCTGGTGCTGCGTTGATAGTTGCAGCGTGTAGTTCAGAAACCCGCCGTGCTCGCGTATGGCGGCGAGGACCTGTGCCGAGGGCGTGCTGTCGGGCTGGTCAATGCGCTGGCGCAATCCCCGCAGCGTGCTGCCATAGCGGTTGCCGCCATAGGCCGCGTCCAGCATTTCGGCAAACGGTTGCATATCGTCAAACAAGGCATGCGCCAGTGGGCGAAAAGCCTGCTCGCGGTTGTGCGCCAGAAGATGCAGACCGGGTTGGCGCCCCTGAGTCACGACACGTCGCTTGTTTTCATTGTTTTCGCTTTGCTCGCGGCTGGTGATCGGCGGGCTGTCGCGAAACAGGCACATCAGGAGCAAGACATCGGCAAAGGTGCTCTGCTCGGGCGCGATGCCGACGTCCACGAAAGGGTTCAGGTCGAAAAGACGCATCTCGACGTATTCGACTCCGTGCTCTCGCAGTGCCTTGGCCGGCCGGTCGGCTCCGGTGCGCTTGGGTCGAATCGCGGCATAGAACTCGCTCTCGGTTTGCAGCAGGTTGGCGTTGAGTTGCTTCCAGTGCACTCCTTCGCGGACGCCGATTTCTTCATAGAACGGATCGGGCGTGCGGATCGCGGTTTCCAGCGCCTGCGTGTATTCGGCCAAAGAATTGACACTGACGTTCAGATTGGCCTGGGCCCGGTTGTGGTAACCCAGATCGCTCATGCGCAAACTGGTGGCGTAAGGCGCGTAGCGCGTGCCGTCCACCAGCACCGGCAAGTCGGAGGCTTGCCCCTGCAGAAACGATTCGCAGAAGGCGGGGGAGGCACCAAACAGATAAGGCACCAGCCAGCCAAAGCGCAGGAAATTGCGGATCAGGCCGAAATAGCGCTCGCTGACATAGTCCTGCGTCTTGCCGGCACCGGGGCAACAGTCTTTCATAACCAGCCAGAATTCATCGGGCAAGGACCAGTTGTAGTGGGCGCCGGCGATGGTCTGCATCTTGCGGCCGTAGCGCCGGCTCAAGCCTTCGCGGTAAACCTGCTTGAAGCGCGCCGCGTTGGAGGCGCCATAGTCGGCAATCGGGATCTCGCCGTCCGGGCCCAGCAGGCACGGCATGGAGCTTGCCCACATCGCTTCAGGGCCAATACTCGGCGCCACAAAACGGTGAATGTCACGCAGAAAGCGCAGCGGGAACTCCGGGTCCTGCGATGGCGGCGTGATGAATTCCAGCAACGCCTCGGAGTAATCGGTGGTGATCCAGGGGTGCGTCAGCTTGGAGCCCAGCGCCAGCGGGTGCGCTGTCCGCGCCAGCCTGCCCTCAGCGTCAACCCGCAGGCACTCGCGCTCGAAGCCGCGCGTAATGCCGCGCAATAGCTGTGCCTGGCCGCTGGTGGAAAATTGCTGGACCGCATCACAGCAGGTGAACTTCAACATGAACTCTTGCTTTCTGAAATCTTGCGCGCCGCTGCCGGGTCGCGCCCCCGTGAAACAGCGCCGTCGGCAACACTTTTGGACGGCTCGGAGTATGGCAGCATTTTCGCGGCGGCAGGTCGATGCGGGAGGCGGGAGATACCATAGCGCCAATTGAGCATTGGTTGGGCGGGCGGACCGGGCATCCGTTCTTTGGCCCACGCCCGGACACCCAGTCACCCCCCCCAACGATGTAAGTGGTACTGGGTGTTCCAGTCCGAGTTCAACGGCACGAAGGCTCTCCCTTGAACTGCGCCTTTGCAGTGGCCATTTTGATTCGCAGCCTCTCAGGTAAGTCCGGCCATGGCCGGCCAGTCAAGCGATTGCTCCATAGGACACTGGCGTTGCCCATACGATTGATAATGAGGCTCTCTTCTTATACAAAGTTCGTTGGCTTCACGCATCTTCGCCGGAACGGATACGTTACTGGCTTTTGCAAGCCGGCTGGCACTCGTCTTTACACAAGAGTTCAGCAAACAGGCCGCTGCCGCTTGAAGCACAAATTGCCATCATTGCCAGGACACCTGAGACCGAACCACCATGCATAGCACCGTCGTCAAAACCCCACGTCAACTCTATGTCGACCTGATTAAACGCTCGGTTGCAGGCATCTTGGACGAAGACCCGCCGGATGTCGTGCTGCCCATGCCCGGCTTTGTGGATCGGCGACCTCAGGGCTACAACCGCCTGTGGCGGGAACGGGGCAGGGACATCCCAAGCCGCGCCTTGACCATGATCGGCTTGCGCCGATTGGAGAACATCCAGGCCTGTGCCGAGAAGGTGTTGGCGGACGCCATCCCCGGCGATTTTCTCGAAGCGGGTGTCTGGCGCGGCGGTGCCACCTTGTTGATGCGGGCTATCCTGGCGGCACATGGTGTCTATGACCGCAGGGTCTGGCTCGCCGACTCGTTCGCAGGCCTCCCCTCGGCCCAACCCGAGCGGCACCCCGGCGAGGCGATTTTCGCTGCCGAGGGTGGCGCCCTGGCGGTGGACGAAGCGACGGTGCGGGGACATTTTCAACGCTACGGCCTGCTGGACGAACAGGTGTGCTTCCTGCCAGGCTGGTTCGCCGACACACTGGCCGGCGCTCCCATCCAACAACTGGCCCTGTTGCGGGTGGACGCCGACCTGTATTCCTCGGTCACCGAGGTCTTCCATGCCTTGTACCCCAAGGTCGCGCCCGGCGGTTTCGTCTTGGTAGACGATTACTTCGAACTGGAAGCAACCCGCCGCGCGGTGGACGACTACCGCGATGCCTTGGGCATCGCTCTGCCGGTATTGCCCGTGGACGGCAATGCCGGTTATTGGCGCCTGCCAAGATAAGCCCGGCGCATGTTCATGCACGGCGCCTCGATGCAGCGGTAGCTGAGGTAGGGGCAAGGCAGCGTCAGCATGAAGCAGAGTAGGACCAAGGCGGGGCGTCATCGCCGGCGATGGGCCGGCCAGTAGCCGCATCGTGCAGAAAATGCCAAGTGAACACCGGGAAGGTGGTCAAGGCCCGGACGTGGTCCAAGGCAATGCCGTAGGAACCCGAGGAGGAGCGCAATGCGTCTTAACCGGGCCGGGTGTAACGCGCCCGTCGCATCGCCCAGTCGACCGCTATGGCCGATTGAAGTTCATGGACGGTGAATTCAAGATCATGGCGCTGTCCCAAGGCCACCATGTCCTCCCAGGCCAGCGGCGCGGGCAGAGCCGCCAGTTGCCCACGGGCCGTCTCCGCCTCCCGACAGAGTTTGATAAAAGCGATGCCAGCGTAAAGGGACACTAGCCGCCCCGCACCGGCAAAGCCGTTAGGGCGCGCACGGCGTAGCCGCCGGCCCAACGTTCCGGCCCAGCCTGTTCCAGACGGGGAAAACGCCGCAGCAGACCAGCCAAGGCGATGCGCGCCTGCAAGCGGGCCAGGCTGGATCCAGGACAGGCGTGGATACCGGCGCCGAAAGCCAGGTGATGGTTGGGGGAACGGCCGATGTCGAAGCGCTCGGGCTCGGTAAA
>CAIVLG010000028.1 GCA_903906695.1 uncultured beta proteobacterium
AACTCAGCGACGCTGAAATGGCGCACGCCGGTCTACTGGCCGAGCTCAAAAAGATGAGCCAAATACCAGCGAGCGAGTCTGAAACTCTGGACGATGATGATGTCGAAATCGTCGCTATTGGTCCGAACACGCCCCGCGATCAATTCCCGCAACCAGCGGTTTGCCCTATTCGGATTCCCAAGGAATTCAAATTAAATTGGTTGCAGTCGAACATGTTCCGTTTAGCCATCCATGAGGTCTCGCACTCTCTGGCCGGGCAGCTTTTCGCAGGCTACGTCGATGCTGTCATGCTGACGCAGATTGACGGAGGCGGCGCTGGCCGAAGCTATGGACGGGGAGGTTTTGGAGAAGACTCAGCCCGCGTCAGCCTTGCCGGGCTTGCGGGCGAAAGATTGGTGGAGGGAGAACCCCTACCGATGGAGGGCTTTCGCGTTGATGTCGAAAACGCCCGCAAAGACTTGCGCGATGCAGGCACGCCGGAGGACCAAATCTACGCCAGGATGACGCAAATTTTTCTACAGTTGCAGCATTGCTTTCAAAGCTGGTTACCTGCCATCGTTGACGCCTCTATCGCGTTGACCAAGCGCGGAATCTTGGATGGCAAAACATTGTTCGAGATTTTCAGCGCCGCCCAGGAAAACGCCGCCGAGGCCGGCAGCGCGACATTCGTCAAATCGTTCCCGAATGTGCAAATCGACTTCGCAACGCCAAACCTGTACCGCCAGGACGTCGTTCGCTTCACCAGGGGCAAATGATGGAGCTGCGCACCATCGACGGCAAACCCTTCATTGCCACCAGGCAGGGCAAACGGGAAACATTCCTGCCCCCCGAGCAGGTCATTGCCAACGCCCAACAGGAAGTCGCCAGCGCCAGCGCCATCATTGCCAGCTTGCGCGACCAGGAACAGGCCACACGGTCCCGCCTTGAATCCGCTCTGCTTTCGCTCGAACCGACCAGCCAGCACCGGCTGGACCTCGCTGCAATTCAGGAGGAAATCAAGGCCCACCAGCGCGACGCAGACCAGGCCAGGGCACTGATCGCCGAGGTTGACGAGCTGCTTCTCCACCACAGCGCCGAGCAAATCCGCCGAGAAGATGCCGAGCGCATCGCCGACGTGCTCAAGCCATTCACTCAATTTTTGAAAGGTCAATCCCATGTCTGCTGAAATCCTTGCAGGAATAGAACGTGCCCACCAGAGCGCCGCCCGCGTGCATGAGGAGGCGTCCGCCAAGGCCAGCGCCATCGAACAGCGCCTGGAGGTCCTTCAAACGCGCATCGCCGAAATCAGCGCCGCCCGTGTCGCCGGTACCGCAACGCCTGAGCAGAACGACGAGCTGGTGCTGGCGACTCACGACGCCCGAGCGCTGGAGAAGATGGACGCCGACGCGCAGGCAGAGGTGAAGACCAACGGCGACCACCTGCACACAGTTGCCGTCGCCTACTCTGACGCTCTGAGCGCACACAAGCGCGAGCAGGCACAACTGGAGCTTCTCGCGTTGCGCCAGAAGGCCGGCGACATCGAGGCCGTGTTGCTTCGTGCCATTGCAGAGACGCACCGCGCCGGCAAAGCCCTTGGCCACAGCGTTTTGAGCAGCAGCTGGCAGCCAAGCCAAACCCTGCACCGGGCTATCACCATGAACGTACCGCCGGAGGTCCTGTGAGCCAGGCCAAGTCCCCACTACTAGGCAGACCGATGGCCGCGCAAAACGTCCGTCGCATCGTCGGGAAGCTATGCAATCGCGCCGCGTACTCGTTGACCGAGGCGGTATTGGCACGAGCACTGGCAGGCGACCCCGTAGCACAGCGAAGCGCCGTTGAGCTTTTGAAGCTCGGCCTTAGCCATGACGACAAATGAAAGCAAATGGTTTCTCCGACCATTTGCACCGCCGGCCCGCACAGCCGGGAGGCAAGCCGGGCGCGCCTTGAGAAAGCGCTACACCTTGCCACCTTTCACCCAGGACACATCATGAGCAAACCGAACAATTCGCAAGAGGCCAAGGTGGCCACCGCCGCCCCCCGCAATGCAGCGCAGACCAGCGCCAGCCAGAACGCGAAGGTCGCAGCAGCGGCAGCCGAAGCAGGCGTCAAGGTGCCCAAGCCTGCACCACGTCAAAAGCGCTGATAAAACAGGGCTAGCGCAATGGCAAGGTCAAAGAGCACATTCAAACCCGGCGTGTCGGGCAACAAAGCAGGCAGGCCGCCCGGCAAGACGGGCCGCGCCCAATTCCGCGCCGCCATGGCCCCCTACATTCCCGGCATCCTTGAGAAACTGGGTAAGGCCGCCGATGCTGGAGATTTGCAAGCAATCAGGATTGTGTCCGACAAACTTTTCCCAAATCTCCGCCCCACCAGCGACGACGTGAACATCAAAGCCGTTGGCAGTCCGGCAGAGAGGGCAGAGGCAATTGTCAATGCCATGGTCAGTGGACGCATGTCACCCGAAACCGCCAAGACTGCAATCGAAGTCCTGACCGCGCAAAGCGCACTGACAAGCGTCAAAGAGAACAACAGGCTTTTACAGGAACTGGAATCATGGAAAGCAATATTCGAAAAACAAAGAAGCTGATGGTAGAGGTTCTACACGCCATGACCGACGCCGAGCTTGACGCGATCATCGGACCCAATCCGCCGGACTTGAGCGAGTTCAGCGACCAGGAGCTGCAGTCCATCATCAACGATAC